>JBIHZW010000114.1:0-10698 GCA_044240245.1 Pseudomonas sp.
AGCATTTGATTAAGAACACTATTTTGTTGACAGCAGAAGATTTCTATATAGAATAGCCGGCGCGGGATGGAGCAGTCTGGTAGCTCGTCGGGCTCATAACCCGAAGGTCGTCGGTTCAAATCCGGCTCCCGCAACCAGATACTCAAAAAGGCCACTCAATCGAGTGGCCTTTTTGTTTGTGCGTGATTTAAGTGATCCGGCTCAGCAAGGCTTAAGGTTTGCCTATCTAGACTGGAGCAGAACTTCACTTACAGCCTCGGAGCCCACACCACCATGCCCTGGAAAAATACCCAATCGCGCTACGGCAGCCTGTCCATCGCCTTGCATTGGCTGATGCTGATTCTGATTGCCGGCGTCTACGCCTGCATCGAACTCAAAGGCAATTTCCCCAAGGGCAGCGACACTCGCGAGCTGCTCAAGCAGTGGCACTTTATGCTCGGCCTGAGTGTATTCGCCCTAGTCTGGCTGCGCCTGCTAGCCCGCGCCATTGCACCGACACCGGCAATCCAACCCACCCTACCCGCCTGGCAAGCCATTCCGGCAAAACTGATGCACCTTGCACTCTACGGCCTGATGATCGGCGCACCGCTAGCCGGCTGGTTGATCCTCAGCGCAGCAGGCAAGCCCATCCCCTTCTTTGGCCTGGAGTTGCCGCCACTGGTCGGCAAGAACCCGGATCTGGCCGGCACTATAAAGGAATGGCATGAACTGGCCGGCAGCGCCGGATACTGGCTGATCGGCCTGCACGCCGTCGCTGGACTGCTCCACCATTTCGTCGTTCGCGACAACACCCTGACGCGCATCCTGCCAAGCAAGCAGTCCTGACGCTGTCAGGCAATCAGCCCCAACCCATCAAGGCGACGCTCAGTGCTGGTCAATTGCCAGCGTCGCCGCTAGAATTGCGCACTTTTTGATCAGAGGCGCACCAAGCGCCCAGCATCCATCCGTACACGCCTGAGGTTAACGCCATGTCCACCCCCGCCACGCCCAAAGTCGGCTTCGTTTCACTCGGTTGCCCCAAGGCGCTGGTGGACTCCGAACGCATCCTGACCCAGCTGCGCATGGAAGGTTATGAAGTGGTGTCCACTTACCAGGACGCAGACGTGGTGGTGGTTAACACCTGTGGCTTTATCGACAGTGCCAAGGCCGAGTCGCTGGAAGTGATAGGTGAAGCCTTGGCAGAAAACGGCAAAGTGATCGTGACCGGCTGCATGGGCGTGGAAGAAGGCGCAATCCGTAACGTGCACCCCAGCGTGCTTTCGGTAACCGGCCCGCAACAGTACGAGCAAGTGCTCAACGCCGTTCATGAGGTGGTGCCGCCACGCCAGGACCACAACCCATTGATCGACCTGGTACCACCCCAGGGCATCAAGCTGACTCCGCGCCACTACGCCTATTTGAAGATATCCGAAGGCTGCAACCACAGCTGCAGCTTCTGCATCATCCCCTCGATGCGCGGCAAACTGGTCAGCCGCCCGGTCGGTGAAGTGCTCAGCGAAGCCGAGCGCCTGGTCAAAGCCGGCGTCAAAGAGCTGCTGGTGATCTCCCAGGACACCAGCGCCTATGGCGTGGACGTGAAATACAAGACCGACTTCTGGAATGGCCAGCCGGTGAAAACCCGCATGACCGAAATGTGCGAAGCACTCTCCAGCATGGGTGTATGGGTGCGCCTGCACTACGTCTACCCCTACCCGCACGTCGACGAGCTGATCCCGCTGATGGCCGCCGGCAAGATCCTGCCGTACCTGGACATCCCCTTCCAGCACGCCAGCCCGAAAGTGCTCAAGCTGATGAAGCGCCCAGCCTTCGAAGACAAGACCCTGGCGCGCATCAAGAACTGGCGCGAAATCTGCCCGGAACTGACCATCCGCTCGACCTTTATCGTCGGCTTCCCCGGCGAGACCGAAGAAGACTTCCAGTACCTACTCGACTGGCTGACCGAAGCCCAACTCGACCGCGTAGGCTGCTTCCAGTACTCCCCGGTTGAGGGCGCGCCGGCCAACCTGCTCGAAAATCACGTACCGGACGATGTGAAGCAGGACCGCTGGGACCGCTTTATGGCCCATCAGCAAGCCATTAGCACCGCCCGCCTGCAACTGAAAGTCGGCAAGGAAATGGACGTACTGATCGACGAAGTCGACGACCAGGGCGCAGTCGCCCGCTGCTACGCCGACGCACCGGAGATCGACGGCAGCGTATTTATCGCCAGCACCGACGTCAATCCAGGCGACAAGGTGCGCGTGCGCATCGTCGACGCCGATGAATACGACATGTGGGCCGAGCTGATCTAACAGACGACAGAAGGAGGCAAGTGAACCTGCCTCAACCCCCACCAATCCTACTACGCAGCCTGTCAGGGCGATCACCAAAACAAAAAAGCCCTGCAGATGCAGGGCTTTTTATCGACGCTAGAAATAGCAGAAACAAAAACGCCGCTCAGTGAGCGGCGTTTTTGTTGTTTTCACTACTAAATATGGAGCGGGAAACGAGACTCGAACTCGCGACCCCGACCTTGGCAAGGTCGTGCTCTACCAACT
Organism: Pseudomonas sp.; assembly: GCA_044240245.1. GTDB lineage: Bacteria > Pseudomonadota > Gammaproteobacteria > Pseudomonadales > Pseudomonadaceae > Aquipseudomonas. Next base: position 2,538 of record JBIHZW010000114.1, read on the forward strand.
GAGCTATTCCCGCATACAACTTGGTACAAAAAAAATGGCGTCCCCTAGGGGACTCGAACCCCTGTTACCGCCGTGAAAGGGCGGTGTCCTAGGCCACTAGACGAAGGGGACCTTGGAACTTGTCGGCTACCTGCCTGGGCAGATGACCTTAATCTGGAGCGGGAAACGAGACTCGAACTCGCGACCCCGACCTTGGCAAGGTCGTGCTCTACCAACTGAGCTATTCCCGCATACAACTTGGTTTTAGCAGCACACTTCATAAAGAAGTGGCGTCCCCTAGGGGACTCGAACCCCTGTTACCGCCGTGAAAGGGCGGTGTCCTAGGCCACTAGACGAAGGGGACGCAGCCCGGAAACTACAACTTCTATCCGGCTTCTACACGTTTTGCCGTGAGGCATTGCGCTACGAAGTGGCGCGCATTCTATGGAGCCTTGTAAGGTCCGTCAACCTCTGTGTAAAAATTTTTATAAATCAAAGACTTCAGCTACGAATGTGAGGCAGCCCTATCAGCCTCCCGGCTAACGCACTACACTCGGACGAAAAACCGGTGATCGAGAGGCTCCACCCATGTCCCCACTCGTGATTACCATATTGATTGTTTCTGGCATCGTCGTATTGATCGCCATTGCCTATATCAATCATATGGTCGAGAACAACAAGCTGGAGAAGGCGCGCATCAAGGCCGACCTCAATGACCGCCTGCGCCGCTGCACGGACCTCGCCGAAGCCCTCCCCGGTCAACTGATGTCTCCAGCTTTGAAGCTGATGCTCAGTCGCCTGCAGTTGCACTTCAGTGAACGCATGCTGCCTTTGGACAAACGTAACAACGCCCTCAAAGCGCGCATTGAAGATCTGCGCAAGCTGATTGCCCAGGGCGAGTCGATTGCCGTAAGCAACCCGCCGCAACCCATTGCCAATGAAGCCAAGGCTAAAGAAGTACGTTTCCAGCTGGAAAACCTCCACGGCCAACTCACCCGCTGCGCCAAAGACGGGATTATCCCGGCCAATGAGGCCAAGCACTGGCTCAAAGAAGTGCGCCATATGCTGACCCAGGTGCATATCGAGTTTTTCGGCAACCTCGGCCAACAGGCCTTGCAGCAGAACCAGCCAGGCCAGGCGCGCCTGGCGTTCGAGCGCGGCGTGCAATACCTGCGCAAACAACCCGATCCCGCCCCTTATCAGAACGCCCTGAAGAAATTCGAAGAGCAGCTGGCACGCGCCAACGCCATGGTTCTGGAAAGCAGCAAGCCCGTCCCCGACCAACCCAGCGAACTGGACGCCGGCCTTGAATCTCTCGGCGGCGACGACGAGTGGAAGAAGAAGAACATCTACGACTAACCCCTCCAGCGCGCAGCTTGCGCGCTACCGCCCTACCCACGAGTGCCACGCATGAGCCTGACCGTTTACGGTGCCCCGCTGTCGCCCTTCGTCCGTAAAGTCCGCCTGTTTCTGGCTGAAAAGAATCTGGACTACCAGCTGGAAATCATCCTGCCGTTCGGCCAACCGGCCTGGTATCGCGAGCTGAGCCCGCTGGGGCGTATTCCAGCCCTGAGGGATGGCGACTTCACCCTCGCCGACTCCAGCGTGATCTGCCAGTACCTGGACGACAAGCATGCGGAAAGCCCCACCCTGCTTGGGCAGAATGCCGAACAACGCGCGCAGGTACGTTGGCTGGAGAAATATGCCGACTATGAACTGGCCCCGCTCTGCACCTTCAGCGTATTTCGCAACCGCGCACTGAAACCCAGCATGGGCCAGAGCTGCGATGAGGCGGCCGTACAGAAAGCTCTACACGAAAAGCTGCCTGCGCATTTCGACTACTTGGAACAGACTCTCGGCTCAGCCGAATACCTGGTCGGCGATAGCCTGACTCTGGCCGACCTGGCCCTGGCCTGCCAGCTGATCAATATGCAGCACGGCGACGAGCAACTGGATGCGCAACGCTGGCCTAACCTGAGTGCGCACTATGCGCGAATCACCGCGCGCGCTTCGGTGCAGGCTGTATTGCCGGGCGAGCTGAAGATGCTCGCCAAGATGGCCGCCAAGGCCTGAATAATCGCTGGCCATCCAACAAAAAGCCCGGCGATTGCCGGGCTTTTTTGCCTTGCCTTTAGCGCTGTTCAGCAATCGGTCAGCTCGACAAACACCTCTACCAAGCGCTCGATACCAGCCTGATCCGCTGCACTAAAGCGAGACAACAATGGGCTGTCGAGATCCAGCACGCCAAGCAAGCGGCCGTCCTTGAACAGCGGCACCACCAGCTCGCTATTGGAAGCGCTGTCGCAGGCAATATGCCCGGCAAAGGCATGCACATCTTCAACGCGCTGAGTCTGCCCAGTGGCCGCTGCGGCGCCGCACACGCCGCGACCGAAGGGAATCCGCACGCACGCCACCTTGCCTTGGAACGGCCCAAGCACCAGCTCCTCGCCACGAGCCAGGTAGAAACCCGCCCAGTTCAGGTCGTTCAGCTCCTGAAACACAAATGCCGAAAACTGCGCCGCATTGGCAATAAAATCGCGCTCACCCGCCAGCAGCGCTTGCAGCTGCGCCACCAGCAGTGGGTAGCCATCGAGCCCCTGCCCACTTTGTTGTAGATCAATCATCGTGCTTACTCAGTAATTGCAGGCCCACCCAGTCGCGGGCGAATTGATAGGCGCAGCGGCCGTTACGGTTACCGCGACCCAAGGCCCAGCGTATGGCGGCTTTTTCCAGCTCGTTATGCCATTGCCAAGCCAAACCGGCCTGCGCAGCATGCACCTCGACCCAGTGGCGGACCACATCGAGGAAGTGTTCCTGGGTGAATGGATAGAACGACAGCCACAGGCCGAAACGATCGGACAGCGCGATCTTGTCTTCCACGGCCTCGTTGGGGTGCAGCTCGCCATCCACCCGCTGCCAGCTTTCGTTGTCGCTTTGTTTTTCCGGCAACAGATGGCGGCGGTTGGAGGTGGCATACAGCAGCACATTGTCCGGCGCACGCTCCAGGGAGCCATCGAGCACGGTTTTCAGCATACGGTAATCGCCCTCGCCGGCCTCAAACGACAGGTCATCGCAGAACAACACAAAACGCTGCGGTAGCTCGCTCAGCTGCTCGACGATACGCGGCAGATCGGCCAGATGATCACGCTCAATCTCGATCAGACGCAGCCCCGCTGCTGCATGCTCGGCCAGCAGCGCCCGCACCAGCGATGATTTACCCGTACCCCGCGCGCCCCAGAGCAACGCATGATTGGCCGGCATGCCCTGGATAAACTGCTGGGTATTGCGCGCCAACTGAGCACGCTGGCGATCCACCCCGATCAAATCATCCAAACTCACATCCAGACTGACCTTGAGCGGTGCGAGAAAGCCGCTGCGGCCATCGCGCTGCCAGCGTGCCGCCAGGCTCTGTTGCCAATCGATAACCGGGCGTGGCGCCGGCAGCAATGGCTCTAAGCGGCCCAGTACAGCCTCGGCGCGCAACAAAAAATCACTCAAACGCGAATCCACAACACACTCCAGGTTTTTTGAGCCGTTCTGCCACTGCCGTCCGGCAAAACAGATGGGCTATGCTTGGCAGGCGATTCAACATGAGAACAACCGGCCCATATGGATATAGCGCTAACCCAACGCCTGTCATTCAAACAGGCCGGCTTGACCGTATTGGTAGCCTTTATCCTCGGCACGGCGCTCAGCTTGATGCAAGTGGGCATCGATTATGCCAGCGAAGATGCCTCCATCAACCGCGAGATTAACGCGCTGATGGAAATCAGCCACAACCCGGCTGCGCGTATCGCCTACAACATCGACGCCGAACTGGCCCAGGAACTGGTGCTGGGTCTGCTGCGTTCCCCGGCGGTGATCAGCGCACAGATCATCGACAACAACCAGCTGACTTTGGCCAGCGTCAGCCGGCCCGCCATGGAAAGTCGCTACCGGGTACTCAGCGACTTTATGTTTGGCGAGCGCCGGCACTTCGAGACCGCGCTGTTCGTCAGCCACTCGCCCAGCGAAGCCCTCGGCAAGCTGAGCCTGGAAGTCGACACCTACGCCTTTGGCAGCCACTTTCTCAATCGCTCCCTACTGACCCTGCTGACCGGCTTCGCCCGCAGCCTGCTGCTGTCGCTGATCCTGCTGGTGATGTTCTATTTCATGCTGACCAAGCCGCTGACCGGCTTTATCCGCGCCCTCAGCGAACGCGACCTGCGCAGCCCCAATAACGCCAAGCTGCCCTACCCGCCCAACCATGAACGCGACGAGATCGGTGTGCTGGTCGATGTGACCAACCGCCAACTGAGCAGCATCGCCAGCGAAATCGAGCAGCGCCAGCAAGCCGAAGCCCGCCTGACCCGCTACCTGGCCGAGCTGGAAGACATGGTCTCGGCGCGCACCGAACAACTGGAGGCCGCTAACAGTCGCCTGCTCGACTCCAACCGCGAGCTGGAGCAAGCCAAACGCACGGCTTTGGACATGGCCCAGGCGCGTTCGGCCTTCCTGGCCAATATGAGCCACGAGATTCGCACCCCGCTCAACGGCCTGCTAGGCATGCTCGCGCTGTCGCTGGACGGGCCGCTGAATAACGAACAGCGCCAACAACTGTCGATTGCCCACGATTCCGGCAAGGTGCTGGTGGAGCTGCTTAACGACATTCTCGACCTGTCGAAATTCGAGGCCGGGCAGCTGGAACTGGAACAGATCCCCTTCGACCTCGGCAGCATGGTCGAAGAAACCGCCAACCTGCTGTCGCAGAACGCCGCGCCTGGTGTGGAGCTGACCAGCCTGATTGACCCGCAGCTGCCCAACCAGCTACTCGGCGACCCGACGCGGGTCAGGCAGATTGTCAGCAACCTGCTGTCCAACGCCTTGAAATTTACCCGTTTTGGCCGTGTCGATATCAGCGTCAGTGCCCAGGCCGGCGGCGTCAGGATCATTGTTCGTGATACCGGCATCGGCATTGCCGAAGACGCCCAGGCGCGGATCTTCCATCCATTTGCCCAGGCCGGGGTTGGTATCACCCGGCAATTTGGTGGCACAGGCCTGGGCCTGGCCCTGACACGCCGCCTCTGCGAAGCCATGCACGGCCAACTGAGCCTGGAGACACAGGAAGGTTTCGGCAGCACCTTCTGCGTCGACCTGCCGCTACCTGGTCAGAACAGCGCTACGCAGCTTCCCCTGTTGCACGGACACATTATCGGGCTCAGCCCAGCCAGCTCCGGGCTGAGCGAACAGCTGGCGAGCCTGCTGCCAAGCTGGGGCCTGCAGTATCAGCACCTGGACGCCGATGCCGCGCTGGGCACGCTTGATGCCGACCTGCTGATCAGCGATTGCCCGCAGCGCTTGAATGAGCTGCGCTCGCTCTCCAGCCTGCCGATTCTGCTGGTCAGCGCCTATGGCAACTTTCTCAGCAGCGAGCAGGTGGAGAAACTTTCTCCTATCGAACAACTGGCCAGGCCGCTGTCACGCCAGGCGCTGCTGCAGGCCTTGCGCCGCACCCTCGGCCAGGGCGAAGCGCATGCCGCCGAGCAGCACAGCGAGCCGCAACGCAACCGCCAGGCGCGCGTCCTGCTGGTGGAGGACAACCCGGTCAATCAGTTGGTGGCCAAGGGCATGCTGGGCAAACTCGGCTGCGAGGTGCTGCTGGCCAATCATGGCGGTGAAGCACTGACCCTGCTGGAGACCGAGGCGGTCGATCTGATTCTGATGGACTGCAATATGCCGGTCATGGATGGCTATGAAACCACCCGACGGATTCGCCAGAAAACCGAATTCGCCGAGTTACCGATCATCGCCCTGACGGCCAATGCACTGTCTGATGAACGCGAGCGCTGCCGCGCTGCGGGAATGGACGACTACCTGGCCAAGCCCTTCCGCAAAGATGAGCTGGCGGCCCTGCTCGATCAGTGGTTAAGCACCATAAACTGATCAAGCAGCGCACCGACCTGGCTGCGCAACGCGGTAACCTGGTCGAGATCAATCCCGCGCTCGCACAGCAGCTGGCTTTTCAGCGGCAACACCTGCTCACGCAAGGCACCGCCGGCCGGGGTCAGCGCCAGGTGCACCTCACGCTCATCACTGGCCGAACGCTTGCGCTGCAACAAGCCTTGCAGCTCCAGGCGCTTGAGCAGCGGCGTCAGCGTGCCGGAGTCGAGCAACAAGCGCTCACCCAGCGCCTTGACAGTCGGCAACGCTGGCGGTTGCTGCTGCCACTCCCACAGCACCAGCATGGCCAGGTACTGCGGGTAGGTCAGGCCGAGCTGATCGAGCATCGGCTTGTAGGCGCGGATCACCGCCCGTGAAGCGGCGTAGAGCTTGAAGCACAGCTGGTTGTCCAGCTGCAATCCGTCATCCACGTGCAGGCTGGCCTGGGTCATTTCAGCAGTGCTTCGATCTCGGCAGTCAGGTCTTCGGGCTTGGTGGTCGGGGCGAAACGCTTGATCACCGTGCCATCGGCACTCAGCAAAAACTTGGTGAAGTTCCACTTGATACCCTGGCTACCGAGCAGGCCCGGCGCACTCTTCTTCAGGTTGACGAACAGCGGGTGGGCATCACTGCCATTCACATCAACCTTCTTGAACAGCGGGAAACTCACGCCGAAGTTCAGCTCGCAGAACTCGCTGATCGCACCCTCATCACCTGGCTCCTGCTTGCCGAACTGGTTGCAGGGGAAGCCCAACACCACCAGGCCCTGGTCCTTGTACTGCTGCCAGACGTTTTCCAGGCCTTTGTACTGCGGGGTGAAGCCGCACTTGCTGGCGGTGTTGACCACCAGCACGGCCTTGCCGCCGAAATCGGCCAGGGTCTTCTGCTCGCCCTTGATGGTCGTAACCGGAATATCGAAGAGTGCGTTGCTCATGCTGGTCATCCTAGGGTGTGGGAATGGACGCAAGATAGCGAGCAATTAAATTGCACGCAATTTAATTAAAGCAAAATAAGGCCCGCTGATAGCGGGCCTGTGCAGTGGCATTAAGCCTTCGGCACCAGCTTGAGCGAAGCCGAGTTGATGCAATAACGCAGCCCCGTCGGCGCCGGACCATCAGGGAACACATGCCCCAAGTGAGCATCGCACTCGGCGCATTTGACTTCGATACGGTGCATGCCGTGATTGAAGTCATCCAGGCTGGCGATGGCCTCGCTGCTGACCGGTTGAAAATAACTCGGCCAACCGCTACCGGAGTCGTACTTGGCATCCGAGTCGAACAGTTCGGCCTGGCAGCAGGCGCAGTGGTAAATACCCGGCACCTTGCTGTCGTGATACTGCCCGGTAAAGGCGCGCTCGGTGCCGCCCAGGCGGCAGACGTGAAACTGTTCCTCGGAAAGCTCTTCGCGCCAGGCGTCCAGGGGTTTTTCCAGCTTGTTCACAGGCAAGTCTCCTCTACATGAAAAAATCGCCGGGAGCGATTTTTAACGTCGCGCAGCGACGGCCCAAAGGGTGGCGGCCATGGATGGCACGCCATAAAAAAGCCCGACCAGTACCTTTGCCAAGGTCGGGCTGCCACGTATCATTCGACCCCAGTCTGTCACCGGCGTTACAACCTGCCAAGGCTCGCAAGATCAGGTCTTTTTGCAGGGTAATTCAGCGGCGTTCCACCATTCGGGATCACTTACATGCAGTTCAGCAAATCGAACAAGCTCGCCAACGTCTGCTACGACATCCGCGGGCCGGTGCTCAAGCACGCCAAACGCCTGGAAGAGGAAGGCCATCGCATCCTCAAGCTGAATATCGGCAACCCGGCACCGTTCGGTTTCGAAGCGCCTGAGGAGATTCTCCAGGACGTGATCCGCAACCTGCCGACTGCGCAGGGCTACAGCGACTCCAAGGGCCTGTTCAGTGCGCGCAAGGCCGTCATGCAGTACTACCAGCAGAAGCAGGTGGAAGGCGTCGGCATCGAGGACATCTACCTCGGTAACGGCGTGTCCGAGCTGATCGTGATGGCCATGCAGGCGCTGCTGAATAACGGCGATGAAGTGCTGATCCCTGCCCCCGACTACCCGCTGTGGACCGCTTCCGTGGCGCTGGCCGGCGGCAAACCGGTGCATTACCTGTGCGATGAGCAGGCCGGCTGGTTCCCCGATATCGCCGACATGAAGGCCAAGATCACCCCGAACACCAAGGCCCTGGTGCTGATCAACCCGAACAACCCCACCGGCGCGGTGTATTCCAAGGAAGTGCTGCTGGATATCG
>JBIHZW010000115.1:0-10697 GCA_044240245.1 Pseudomonas sp.
GGAGCTGCAGATAGCGCATCCACGAATTCCTGTCTGGCAGCAGTCACGGCAAATGGATGAAAGCGAGCGCCAGGCCTTTCTCGACCGGTTCTCCAGCACTGGCCGCGGCATCGGTTTTGCCATATTGGGTGGTGCCTTTGGCGAGGGCATCGACCTGCCCGGCGATCGCCTGATCGGTGCCTTTATCGCCACCCTCGGCCTGCCGCAGATCAACCCGGTCAATGAAGAGATCAAGCAGCGGATGGAGCTGATGTTCGGCAGCAACAACGGCTACGGCTACACCTACCTCTACCAGGGCTTGCAGAAGGTGGTGCAGGCCGCCGGGCGGGTGATTCGCACCGTGCAGGACCAGGGCGTGGTCTACCTGATCGATGATCGCTTCAACCAGCCAGCGATCCGCAAGCTGCTGCCCACCTGGTGGAAGGTGGAGCGCTGCCGCTTGCCGTTAAGCAAGGACCCAGTTGTCTAGACCCGCGCAATTGCTGTGCAGCGAAGGCGGTACGAGCAGCTCACTTAACCGGTTGCACGGGATTTTTTCGGAGAGCGCACAACCGAGGTATTCAGCGCCACGGCGGCGCGAATAAGCGCCATTAAAGCCTGCTCATCAAGACGCTCGCCCTCATGCAGGTCAATCGCATGCCGGGTATTGCCCTCGAGGCTGGCGTTGAACAGCCCTGCTGGGTCCTGCAATGAGGCGCCCTTGGCGAAGGTCATCTTCACCACACTCTTATAGGTTTCACCGGTGCAGATGATTCCCGCATGGGACCACACCGGAACTCCCCGCCACTTCACTTCCTCAACCACCTCGGGATCGGCCTGTTTGATCAGCGCGCGCACCCAAGCCAGCGTCTCTGCGCGCCAGTCATTCAGTTCCTTGAGCTTCGTATCGATCTGCTGAGAGGCCGAGCCTTTACCCTCTCCTTCCTTAGAACCGCTCTTCTCCGTCTTCATGATGGTGCTTGTCCTCTGCAGGATGGTTATCGCCATTTCGCGCTGAAGTATCGTCAACCGAAAGGTGTTTTGCCTGCTGAATGCGGCGCTTTTTCTGCGTGCTGCCAGCCTGTATCGGGCCGCTATACAGCCGCTTATAAAGTAGTCCTAACGCCGCGCAAGCGGTCGCATTCATCCGTCGGCGCGCGAAAATTTTGAACTTTTTCTATGCGCTGTAGCGCACCGACGCGCCCGCAGCTCGGCTGCCACTGTCCGCTATACGAGCCCCTGCAACTTCGCGGTGCTCGAGGCTTTAGCAGAGGGCGCCATGAACAAACCTACCGAACAGCGTTATCCCAGCGGCCCCGCCACGGTCGGCGAACAACAGCCGGGCGCCAAGCGCAACATTCAGTCGTATTACAAGGCCGTCACGATTCATCCGCAGAACGCTGCGCAAAGGCCGGGCCGGTTGATCGAGGATGAGCTGCGCAGCGCCGCAGACCCGCAACAGAAACTTATCGAGTTGGTGCAGCAGCGTTACGCCATCACGCGTGATGAGGCGGACCAGCAGGTCAAAGACTTTATCCAGAGCTGCAAGGGCTGAAGTAGCTCCCGCCAGCAGCTCTGCTTAAGTGGCAGGGATTGCATCTCCCTCCACTGCCTGGAGGTTTTGCATGTCACGAATGCGTTGGTTGCTGTTGCTAATGGTGCCGCTGGCTGTGTGCCTGGCGCTATTTTCTGCCTGTGCGGCGCTCCCCACCCTGGTACCGGATATGGCCCACAGCCGCACGCCAGTAGCCTTGGACGACGCCAACGGCCCGCTTTCGACTGCGCGCAGCCAGGCCGTTATCGAGCGTCTGCAAACCCGCAACGCATCCAGCACGTTTTTCGACCTGCACCTGGCCATCGAGGAGTCGATTGTCGGCAGCCCATTGACCATCGGTAATCGGGTCGAGCTGCTGCAGGATGGGCCGAGCACTTATAAGGCGATGCTCAAGGCGATTGCCGAAGCGCGCGACCATATCAATATGGAAAGCTACATCTTCGATGATGATGAAATCGGTCAGCGCTTTGCGGCGGCGTTGATCGCCAAACAGCAGGCCGGCGTGCAGGTCAACCTGATCCGCGACAGCGTCGGCACCCTGGGCGCCGAGACGGCGTTCTTCACTCGTCTGAGCGAAGCCGGAGTGCAGGTCGTCGAGTTCAACCCGGTCAACCCGCTGACCGCCAAGGCCGGCTGGGAAGTAAACCAGCGCGACCACCGCAAGCTGTTGATCGTCGATGGGCGTATCGCCTTTCTCGGTGGGGTCAACATCAGCAGCGTGTATTCCGGTAGTTCGTTGCGCTTGGGCAAGCAAGCCGACCCCGCAGCCGACTTGCCCTGGCGCGATACCCATCTGCGTCTTGAAGGGCCGGTAGTGGGTGAGTTGCAGCAACTGTTTATCATCACCTGGGCCAAGCAGAAGGGCCCGCCCCTGGCCACCGACCAGTATTTTCCAACCATAGAGGCGCGCGGCAGCGAGGTGGTGCGCGCCATCGGCAGCTCGCCGGATGATCCCTACAGCCTGATTTACGTCACCCTGATTTCGGCCTTGCGCAGCGCACAGCAAGAAATCTGGCTGACCAACGCCTATTTTGTGCCCGACCCACAGCTGCTGGCCACCCTCAAGGAAGCGGTGGCGCGCGGCGTTGATGTGCGCCTGATTCTGCCCAGCAGCACCGATTCCTGGCTGGTATTCCATGCCGGCCGCGCCTACTACGACGAACTGCTGCAGGCCGGCGTGCGCCTGTACGAGCGCCACGATGCGTTGCTGCATGTGAAGACGGCGGTGATCGATGGCGTGTGGTCGACGGTTGGCTCGACCAACCTCGATTGGCGCAGTTTTCTGCACAACCAGGAGGTCAACGCAGTGGTCCTCGGCAACGACTTCGGCGACAAGATGCGCGCGGCGTTTCGTGCCGACCTGGCGAAATCCCGCGAAATCACCCTGCCCGTCTGGCGCGAGCGACCGCTGGATGTGCGCGTCAAGGAACTGTTCGCGCGGCTCTGGGAGTACTGGCTATGAGCGCGCGCGGCGGTTCGGCGTGCCCGTGAAACAAACCCGCCAGTGTGCGGGGCCGTACAGATAAGCCCCATGGTTTACGCCCATGTTGCGTGAACCCATCTGCACGCTGCATTAAGCAGCCCACCCAACGATTACGCGAGGTGCACCATGCACAAGCCACATCTTCTTCTGCTTCCCGGCCTGCTCAGCGATGCCCGCCTTTGGCAACATCAGTCGGCGGCGCTGGCCGAGTTGGCGTATGTCACGGTGGCCGATTTGAGCCAGGCCGACTCCATCAGCGAACTGGCGAGCAAGGTGCTGGATCAGGCGCCGGATGAGCATTTCGCCCTGGCCGGGCTTTCTCTGGGCGGCTATGTCGCCCTGGAAATCATGCGCCAGGCGCCGCAACGGGTGCTCGGCCTGGCGCTGCTGGATACCAGCGCGCATGCCGATAACGACGAAGCTAAGCAGGGCCGCCAGGCGCTGATGGCGAAAGCCGAACACGACTTTCCTGCGGTTATTACCGGCCTGCTGCCCAAGCTGCTGCATCCGGAGCATCAGGCTGACGAGAGCCTGACCGAGGTGGTGACGGCCATGGCCAACAGCCTGGGCCAGGGGGCATTTATGCGTCAGCAGCGGGCCATGCTCGGGCGCATCGATAGCCGTCCGGGTTTGGCACAAATCAGTTGCCCGACGCTGATCTTGTGCGGCCGCGAAGATGCCATCACCCCGCTGGCCGTGCATGAGGAACTGGCGGCTGCGATTACCGATTCGCAACTGGTGGTGCTCGATGACTGTGGCCATCTGTCCAGCCTGGAACAGCCGGAGCGAGTAGCTCAGGAGCTGGAAGGCTGGTTGCGGCGCTTGGAGTCCTGAACCTGGCAGCGCCTTAGCAGATAGCTGGGCTAGGTCAGCAGCTGCCAGACCTCGGCATCGGCCAACTGCTCAGCGCTTAGGTGCTTGCACGCGCCGTGGATGGGAGTGAGTGCGAAGTGATACGCCGACTCATAAATGGCCGAGTAACGCACGCCGCTGAGCCGGTGCAGGTAAACCATTGAGCAATCACATTGCGCATTGATGTACTGGATTCGCGGGGATTCGGTCATGCCGTGCATTGGGTCGCCTGCTGCGGCGGATGCCGCTCTGATGCAATTGATTCTGCGCGGCCCCTCGCGCCACGTCTGTACGCCATCGAACCCAGTCACGCAGGCGTATGTATGGCTGCACACCGATAGGGCCAGCGCGCGCTCGCAACGCGGCAATCCGCAGGCACGACGCTAGTTATGCGCAGCAGCGAAATGCGGCGCAAACAGGCCCGCATTCATATCGGCAAGAGGGTAGTAACGTCGGTTAAAGATCGTTGTTGGGAGGCGGCAGGCGGCGCTGGTCGGTGGAGGTGCTACGCAGCAGTTTGGCCAGTAGCAAGGCGCCGCTGAGGGTGCCGATAAAGCGCGGGCCAAACAGCATCAGTGCGGCCTGTGAAGCCAGGCGCATGGCCACTGCGGGACGCTGGGTCAGCAGGCGCATGGTCATGCTACGCGGGAACTGATTATCCCCGCTCCCTTCTGGCGCCAGCAGATGACCGATACGCTGGCGTTGCAACAACAACCTGTGGCGTAGCGCCTGGCGTTGCTCCAGGCGCTCGAGTGCAGTGAGCGTGCTCATAGGGTGCTCTTGATAAGGGCGATATCGGCGGCCACCTCAGCGCGGGTAGCAGCGAAACTGCTGCTGCCCTTTCCTATCAGGTGGTGCAAATGACGCCAGGCGATAGCGCCAGCGAGGCCGTGTATACATAGCAGGCCCAGCAACGCATGAATTCGATAAGGGGTGTCCCAGCTCAACGCCAGTACCAGGGCGTTGCCCAGCAGCATGATGCACAGCAGGCAGGCAAAGCCGAAGAGCGTGGTTAGCAATATCTGCAGCAGGCGCTGCTTTTCTTCCGCCCACTCCAGGCAAACCAGCTGCCCATGCAGCGCGGCCTGGGCAAACAACGCCCGCCCCGCCGAACGCAGCAAACGCAGCAGGGCGAACAGATTGAGACCCTCGGCTGCCTGCGGGGCAGCCGAGGGTTGTTCTTCAGGGTTATGGCTCATCACGGCGGCAGGATACGACTAGCTGCGCCGAGCGATAGCAATACCCAGCAGAAAGGCAATCACGGTGCTGGCACCGAGAGCCTTCCAAGGTTGCTCATGCACATACTCGTTGGTCACGGTGGCGCTCTGCTTCGCGCGCTGCACGATGCTCTCGCCCATGTTTTCCAGCGAGGCTTTGGCCGTGGCCACTCGCGCATTGAGCTTGATCCGCGCTTGCGCCAGTTCTTCGCCGGTAAGCGAAGTGGTTTCCTTGATCAGGTCTTCGATGTCAGAAAGAAAATTCTGGAACTCGCGGGAAACACCCGATACCGAAACGGCGCTGGCGGCTTTGGCAAGCGCGGATTGGCCATTGCCTTGACCATTGGTAGCGGGATTCATCGATGGATTTTGCATGGTTGACTCCTGTCAGTGCTGAGGTGCCGCATGGCGGCTATTGCGCAACTACTCGATCTCGCTGGCGCAGTGAGGGTCCACCGTGAACGCAAGCAGAATGCCCGTCTGTGCGTCAGCGAACGCTGATCGCCGTTCTTAACCAATGACCTAGGCGCGCTAGCGCCGGGCTGACGGTGAAACGCCGCAATCGCCTTGAGCGGAATTTTCAATTGCCGTTGAACACTCCTATGCTTGATTTACCCCATCGCTCGGCGCTTTAAAGATGCGTGCCCATGGGGCTCACGTGGCAACCCACCGCGCAATTGACGCCCGCTGCCGTTGATTGCGTGCGGAGCGAATCGATGAGACGAGCTAGCGCACACCGCTGGATGGCAATGCTGGTTGCCGTCGCGTTTCTTTGGGCTGCGGCGCAGGGCGCAGCGCTTGCCCAGGCGCGCTCGGCACTGGTCATCGGCAACAACGCCTATGCCTTCGCGCCACTGGTCAACCCGACCAACGATGCCGCCGATGTCACCCGAACCCTGCGCGAAGCTGGTTTTTCGGTAACCACGCTGATCGACGCTGACCGGCAAACCATGCTGGATGCCGTGGCGCAGTTTTCTGCCCAACTCAAATCCGCGGGCGGTGTCGGCCTGCTGTTCTTTGCTGGGCATGGGGTGCAAGTGGCGGGCGAGAATTACCTGCTGCCCATCGGCGATGGCATCGCCGATGCCTCCGAACTGGTGGATAAGGCAGTCAGCGCTTCGGCGATGGTCCACTCCATGGCCATGTCGGGCAACGATCTCAACATCATCATTCTCGACGCCTGTCGCGACAATCCGCTTACTGAGGTGACGTCCGGCCTGTCGCGCATCGACTCCAGCGCCAGCCTGTTTGTCTCGTACTCCACCTCGCCCGGCGCCGTGGCGCTGGATGGCGAGGGGCGCAACTCGCCTTACGCAAAACACCTGACGCTGGCGCTGGCGACGCCCAACCTCAATCTCGAAGAAACATTCAAGAAAACCCTCAAGGGCGTCTACCAGGAAACCAGTGGCCAGCAAACGCCCTGGCTGTCGTCGTCCTTCTTCGGCGACTTCGTGTTTCGCGGCGAGGGCAAACCCGCTCCCCAACCAAGTGCAAGCGGCGACCAGGCTGTGGAAAAAGCCTCGCCGGCGCAGCAGAGCCAGCCCGAGGCGATCACCTCCCCTCGCACGCTGACAGGGCTGTACAAGGTGTCCGGCACCAACCCGAACGGCACACGCTACCCCGGCATGCTGGCACTGGCGCAGCGCGGCGAGTTTTACGACTTCACCTGGTGGATCGGTCGCGATGTGTTCAGGGGCAAGGGCGAGCTGGCCGGGCGCATGCTGGTCGTGCACTGGAACGATGTTCTGCCGGTGGTGTATTCATTCGCGCCCAATGGTGTACTCGACGGGGAGTGGGCCGATGGCACGGCGACTGAACGCCTGAGCCTTTACGCGGCGGCCAGCGACGCAGTGCCAAAAAAGGGGCTGTATCGGGTCGAGGGGCACAATAGTGACGGCTCGGGCTATGCCGGCCAGATGGCGCTCGAGGGCGAAGGCAATGAGTACCGCCTGAGCTGGACCATTGGCGATACGAGCTATGACGGCAGCGGCACGTTCAACAACGGGCTGATGATCGTCGATTGGGGCGGCTCGACCCCGCTGGTCTATGCACTGGAGGCAGATGGCCGGCTGGTCGGGCTGTGGGATGGCGGGCTGGCCTCGGAAACCGCCACGCCACATTGAGGCCGCGTAAAAGAAACGCGGTCATTTGAGCTAAACAGCCACCAGCGCCTCACCCACCGTCACGCCCCTGGCGCTGGCTGATCGGCGCATGCTCTGCCATCAGCTCTGCCACCCACTCGATAAATACACGCAGCTTGATGCTGATATGCCGGTTCGGCGGAAACGCCACGTACAGCGGCATGGGCTCGAGGCGCCAGTCCTCGAACAGCGGCAGCAACTCACCCTGCGCTACGTGGGGGGCGGACATGTAGTCCGGCAGCCATAGAACCCCCATGCCGGCCAGCCCCGCCGCCAGGTAGGCGTTGCCATCGTCGACCGCCAGCACGTAGCGACCCTGGATATGAATACTCTCCCCGGCGCGGTGCATGGCATACGGCAGGGCTTTGCCGGTGCGCGCCCAGAGAAAGCCAACAATGCGGTGCTGCGAATCTTCCAGCTCGCGCGGATGCGCAGGCGTGCCGAGGCGTTGCAGGTAGCTGGGCGCGGCATAAACACCCAGTTGCAGATCACCAACCCGGCGCGCCATCAGCGATTGATCCGTCAGCTCGCCGCCGCGCACCACGCAATCAACCTTCTCGCCAATCAGATCGACGATGCGGTCGCTAACGCCCATATCGATCTGAATCTCCGGATAGCGCGCGTGAAATGCCGGCAAGGCAGGCATCAGAATCATTCTGGCCAATGGGCTGGGCACATCCACCCGCAACCGACCTCTGGGCACCGCCGAGGCGCCGGACAGGCTGGTCTCGGCCTCGGCGAGATCGTCCAGCAGCCTTAACACGCGCTCGTAGTAGAGCGCGCCGTCGGCCGTGAGGTTGACCTTGCGCGTGGTGCGGTTGAGCAGCTTGACCCGCAAGCGCGCCTCCAGCTGCTGCACCAGCTGGGTCACGCTGGTTTTGCTTATGTGCAGGGTTTCGGCCGCCTTGGTAAAACTGCCCGACTCCACCACCCGAGCAAATGCCTGCATCGCAGCGAAACGGTCCATTTCCTATCCCAATATCGACTGGATTATTTGGATTCTACAAACAGTGTTAGCCAGAGTTGCTGGTTTATCGGCCTAACGCAACGTCCTACAGTCTCTTCATCGTTAATAAATCGGGGCGCTACCGCCCCATGATGGAGGTACAGATGAACCAACGTGACGTGGTATTCCCGCCTGGCCGCCAGGCGCTTTATGAGATCAATCGCTATTCCCCGGCGATCCGCAGCAATGGCTTTTTGTTTGTCTCTGGGCAAGTCGGTAGCCGTGAAGACGGCTCGCCCGAGCCCGAGCTGGAGGCGCAGGTGCGCACCGCATTCACCAACCTGAATGCGATTCTGCACGCTGCCGGCGGCAGCTTTGACGATGTGGTCGACGTGACCGTGTTTATGGTCGACCCGCAGGCGACGTTCGAAAGGATCTGGAAGGTTGTCCCGGAGTTCTGGGGTAACGCGCCGTACCCGACCATAACCGCCGTCGGCGTGACCTGGCTGTATGGCTTCCAGTTCGAGATCAAGGTGATCGCCAAACTGCCAGAAGCCAGCAACGGATGATTGCAGCGCAGGGGCTGGGTGATGACACTCAGCCTTGGCGATGGGCCTTGCGCTCAGTCAGGTAGGCGATGACCGCCGCCTGGTCGCCGGCAAACTCGATACGCGCCGCCTTGCTTTCGCGCTGGTAGGCGTACATCGGGTCGTAGTATTCGCGCAGCAGCCCAGCAATCCAGTCGCGGTGCAGCGCAACCGCCCCGCTACGCTGTTCATCCAGCGCCGTCTGCATGATGGTCAGCAAACGCTGGTAGCGTTCGCCGCCCAGGCGCTTCTGGATATTGCTCAGGCTGTGCAGCAGGCGCTCGGCGTAAAGCCGAAAGCCCTCTTCCTCACCATGCAGGGCGATAAATTCGGCGCACAGGTTGACCACGTAATCGCGCAGGATGCGCTCGACGCGGTCATCGAAGGCATCTTCCAGCCACACCAGCGGGTATTGCTGCATGCCCTGATAAAGCTCCAGCGGCACGGTGCAGCTGCCGACCATGCGCCCTTCGTCTTCCAGCACAAACTGTTCGGTACCACGGGCGCGCTGCTTGAGCAGATCGATGGCCAGGCGGTTTTCGAAGTCGATCTGCGCAGGCTGGCCGCTGGCGCGTTTGCCGAAGCTGGAGCCACGGTGATTGGCGTGGCCTTCCAGGTCGAGGCTGTTATTCAGTTGCACCAGCACGTCGGTTTTACCGGTGCCGGTCAGCCCGCCGAGGATGACGAAATCGCACTCGGCCACGGCCTGCTGGGTGGTTTCCAGCAAAAAGGTGCGCATCGCCTTGTAGCCGCCGATCACCCGTGGGTAGTCGATACCGGCTTCCGCCAGCCATTGCTGAGTGATCTGCGAGCGCAGGCCACCGCGAAAGCAGTACAGATAGCCGTGCGGATTGGCCTTGGCAAACGCCGCCCAGGCCGCAACACGCTCGGCCTTGACCTGACCGCTGACCAGTTGGTGGCCGAGCGCGATGGCGGCGTCCTGGCCATGCTGCTTGTAGCAGGTGCCGACCCGCTGGCGCTCGCTGTCATCCATCAGCGGCAGGTTGAGCACGCCGGGGAAGGCACCCTTGCTGAACTCGACCGGGGCACGAGCGTCCATCATCGGCAGATCATTGAGGAAGATGTCGCGGTAGTTGCTGCTGTTGTCGCGCATCACAGCACCTCTACCGCGTAGCTCTGTCGCTCAACCAAACGGCCGATTGGCGCCAGGTTCAAACCCAGCTCGGCGGCCACGGCGAGAAACTCGGCTTCGCCGTCTGGCGTTACGGCGATCAGCAGGCCACCACTGGTCTGCGGGTCACACAGCAGGTCACGCTGCTCCTCGCTGATAGGCGCAATCTTCTCGCCATAGCTGTCGAAATTGCGCAGGGTGCCGCCCGGCACGCAGCCCTCGGCCAGGTAGTAGTCGACCCCCGGCAAACGCGGCACGGCGGCGTAGTCGAGCTGGGCGGTGAGATTGGCGCCATCAGCCATCTCCACCAAATGACCGAGCAAGCCAAAACCGGTGACATCGGTCATCGCAGTAACCCCAGCCAGCTTGCCGAAACGCGAGCCGGGCTTGTTCAGGGTGCACATCCAGTCACGCGCCAGTCCGACATCCTCGGAACGCAGCTTGGCCTTCTTCTCGGCGGTGGTAAGAATGCCGATGCCCAGCGGCTTGCTCAGATACAGCTGGCAGCCGGCCGTGGCGGTATCGTTGCGTTTCATATGGCGCTTTAGCACCACGCCGGTAACGGCCAGGCCGAAGATCGGCTCAGGCGCGTCGATGGAATGGCCGCCAGCCAGCGGAATGCCTGCCTCATCACACACCGCGCGGCCACCGCGAATCACTTCGCGGGCCACTTCCGGCGGCAGCAGATTGACTGGCCAGCCGAGGATGGCGATGGCCATCAGCGGATCGCCGCCCATGGCGTAGATGTCGCTGATCGCATTGGTGGCGGCGATGCGGCCGAAGTCGTACGGGTCATCGACGATTG
>JBIHZW010000116.1:0-10687 GCA_044240245.1 Pseudomonas sp.
TGCCGACGCGCAGCATCTCCGCCAGCACCTTGTCCGGGTAATGCAGGGCTTGCAGCGACTGGGTCATGACCACTACGTCGAAGCTGTTGCTGGCGAAGTTGCCCAGACCCTTGTCGAGGTTCTGCTCGATCACGTTGACGCCCTTGCTGACGCACTGGGCGATGTTGTCCGCATCGATTTCCAGGCCGTAGCCGCTGACCTGTTTGTGCTCGGCCAGCCAGGCGAGCAACTCGCCATTGCCGCAACCCAGGTCGAGCACCCGGCTGCCGGCGGGAATCCACTCTTGGATGATTTCGAGATCCGCGCGCATGGCTACACCTTAATCCGTTTCATATAGCTGTCGAACGCCTGCAGGTAACGCGGGATCGGCATGAGGAAGGCGTCGTGGCCCTGGGGGGCGTCGATTTCCAGGTAGCAGACGTTTTTCCGCGCAGCGGTCAGTGCATCGACGATTTCCCGCGAGCGTGCGGGCGAGAAGCGCCAGTCGGTGGTGAAGGACATCACGCAGAAGTCAGCGCTGACGTGTGCCAATGTCTTGGCTAGATCGCCATCGAAGGACGCGGCCGGATCGAAGTAGTCCAGCGCCTTGGTCATCAGCAGGTAGGTGTTGGCGTCGAAGCGCCCGGAGAATTCCTCGCCCTGGTAGCGCAGGTAGCTTTCCACCTGAAACTCGACGCTGTGGAAGTCGTAGTTGAGCTTTTCGCTCTTCAGACCACGGCCGAATTTCTCGCCCATGGCATCGTCCGACAGGTAGGTGATGTGGCCAACCATGCGCGCCAGCATCAGGCCGCGCTTGGGGATCACACCCTGTTCCTGGAAGTGCCCACCGTGGAACTGCGGATCGGTGAGGATCGCCTGGCGCGCCACTTCGTTGAAGGCGATGTTCTGCGCCGACAGCTTGGGCGCCGAGGCAATCGCCAGGCAGTGGCGCACACGCTCGGGGTAGCTGATGGTCCACTGCATGGCCTGCATACCGCCGAGGCTGCCGCCGATCACTGCGGCCCACTGGCGGATGCCGAGGTTGTCGGCCAGTCGCGCCTGGCTGTGCACCCAGTCTTCCACGGTCATTACCGGGAAGTCGGCGCCGAAGGGTTTGCCGGTCGCTGGGTTGATGCTGCTGGGGCCGGTGGAACCGTTGCAGCCGCCGAGGTTGTTCAGGCTGACGACAAAGAACTTGTTGGTGTCGATGGGCTTGCCGGGGCCGATGCAGCTGTCCCACCAGCCCGGTTTACGGTCTTCCGCGCTGTGATAACCGGCAGCATGATGGTGGCCGGACAGCGCATGGCAGATCAGCACGGCGTTGCTTGCCGTGGCATTCAGCTCGCCATAGGTTTCAAAGATCAGTTGGTAGTCGGCCAGGCTGCGCCCACAGGCCAGCGCCAGAGGTTCTGCAAAGTGCAGAACCTGCGGGGTTACCAGGCCAACAGAGTCTTGGGGAAAGGCAGTCGACATCGACCCTGCTCGCAATAAAGGAAGAGCCGCAGTCTAAAGAGCGCCGCCCCAGGCGGCAAGCGCATGGGGCGGCTGGGGTACGGCTGATGAGGCGCTGCTGAAGCCGCGGACTATTCGCCGATGCTATGCGGGCGTGCAGCCCCTGGTAGGTTGACCACCTTGCCCTGGCGCTGCACGGGGGCAGGGCGACGCAGGATGCGCAACATGTCGTTGGCCTGCGCCAGTTGCTGCTCCAGTTCGCTGCTGTAGCGAGCCAGTTGCTGGCCGCGCTGGCGTGCCTGCTGGGTTTCCTGGGCCAGGGCCTTGAGCCGCAGCATATGGGTTTCCAGCAGCTGCTTGTGTTCCAGGGTGTGCTGCATCAGCGGCATCAGCGCATCGCTGGCCCATTGTTCGGCTTCCTGGCGCATGCGCTGGTGCAGGCCGATCACTTCCTGCACCAGAGTGGCGAAGAAGCGTTTGGTCAGGCTGCGCTGTTCGGTCAGCAGGGTTTTCAGCTGCAGGCGGAACTGGTCGGCCTTAGTCTGTTGCTGCTTGAGTTCACGCAGGTAGCGGTTGACGTTGAACTGCGGCGCGTCGACGCCATGCAGCGGGTTCTCTTCGTTGTGCCGACGGTAGATGGCCGCGACCATCTTATTGGCCATCTCGGCTTCCTGCGAGAGGTTGTGCAGGTCCTGCTCCACGCTGCGGAAGAAATGCAGGATGGCCTGGTTGATACCCAAGGTGGTCCAGCTGCCGGTAAGGTTCTTGCGCACCTTGTTCAGGTGTTCGTCCAGGCGCTCGCTGCGCGAGGCGTGGCGCAGCAAGTCGCCCTGACGCTTGAGCAGGCGCTGGTTGGTTTTCAGGCCAAGCAGGCGCTTGTGGTGCTGGCTGTGGTCTTCTTTGGTCTTGGCGGTCAGCTCGAACAGCATCTGGCCGTTGTCGTGCTGGTGGTTGCTCAGCAGGCCCTGTTGCTCGTTGACCTTTTCCAGGCGCAGGTTGAGCACGTGCTGACTGTTCTGCAGCAGGGCCAGCACCTGATTGACCACGCGGTCTTCGAGCAGGCGTTCCTTCTGCGCAATGATGCGCTCACACAGCAGGGTTTCCAGATTGCTCATCTGGCTGCGGGCTAACAGCTCCGGATCCTTGCGTACCTTGGCTAGCATCGCTTGCTTGGCCGACAGCGGCAGCACGTCCTCGACGCGGATGCCGAGTTGCCGCGCGGTGCTGGTCTGGATCTGGCGGATGGCGTTCTGCACAAAGGCTTCGCCGGCCAGGTCATCCCAGAGCACGTCGATCTTGTTCAGTACGGCGAACAGGCTGGTCTGGGTGTCTTCGTCGAGCTGGCGGATATGCTGTTGCCACACGGCCATATCGCTGGCGGTCACGCCGGTGTCGGCGGACAGCAGGAAGATGATCGCCTGGGCGCTGGGCAGCATCGACAGGGTCAGTTCCGGCTCGCTGCCGAGGGCGTTCAAACCGGGGGTGTCGAGGATGCGCAGACCTTGACGCAGCAGCGGGTGGTCGAAGTTGACCATGGCGTGACGCCAGGCTGGTACCAGCACTTCGCCGGGTTTGTTGGTGCTTTCCAGCATGTCCGGGTGAAAGCCCAGGGCAATTGCCTGTTCGACCGGCATGGGTTTGGTGCGCGCGACCTGGACAAATGCCTGGACCATATTGTCCGGGTCACTGAGGTCCAGCGGGATATTCACCCAGTGCCGCGGAATACGTTTGAACTGCGCCACGCTGGCTTCGGACACGCGGGTCTCGATCGGCAGCAGGCGAATATAGGAGCGCTCCGAGCGCGGGTCGAAGAACAGCTCGGTCGGGCACATCGTGGTGCGCCCAGCCTGCGACGGTAGCATGCGCTGGCCGTAGGAGGAGAAGAACAGGCTGTTGATCAGCTCGGTCTTGCCGCGCGAGAACTCGCCGACAAAGGCCAGGGTGATGTGGTCCGTGCGCAGCAGTTTCAGCGCGCGCTCAAGCTTGGCTTCCACGGCCTCGGAGTTCAGCCGATTGGTCACCAGCCAGCTGCGGTAGCGGGTGATTTCGCGCATCAGCTCGCGCTTCCAGGTGACGTAAGCATCGACCTGCTGACTGAGACGTTCCATGCTCATCCTGGGCTTTCCTCCGGTTGGCGCATCCATTGTGGGGCGACTGGGGCTATACGGCACCCAGGTTAAGTCGGGCACACATTGAACGGTGCCGCGCAGCTGACTGACGCGGCAGATAACGCTTTAAAGCCTGTGGAATTACGCCAGATCCACGAAGTTCGTGGATTGACCTGCTTGGCATTATGCGGGTCGCAGCTATGGCGTCAATTGCATGTCGTCGCACGCCCGCCTTATGGTCGGTCAGAGTGACTGAGTGGTCAGTGCGAGTTCGTCTGGCAGGCGCTGCGGTTGTTTGATGCGTACGCGCTTTTGCCGGCTTTGCTGACCACTTTCCAGGCTGACCTGGCTCTTGCTCACGGCGAACACGCTGGCCAGAAAGGCCAGCAGCTGGGCATTGGCTTTGCCATCCACGGGCGGTGCAGTGAGGCGGATTTTCACCCGCTCACCGTGCAGCCCGGCGAACTCATCCTTGCTCGCTTTGGGCTGCAGGTGGCACTCGAGAATCAGGTCGGCGCCGTCCCAGCGAAAGTGGCTCATCCGGCCCTCGTGGTCAGATCGCCAGGCTGAGGCCTTTGTACATGCCGGTCATGATCGCCAGGTTGCGGATCACCAGCATGTCGATCAGGTTGAGCAGCAGGAACGCTACGATGGGCGACAGATCCAGCCCGCCCATGCTCGGCAGGATGCGGCGGATCGGCGACAGCAGCGGTTCGCAGATCTGGTTGATCAGCATGGCGGTCGGGTTGTGGCTGCCCTGGGCGACCCAGGACAGAATCACGCTGATGATCAGGGCGAAGAAGAACACCTTGAGGAACAGCGCGGTGACGCCAATGATCGACCACACCAGCAGCTGCAGCGGGTTGTCCAGGCCGTAGCCGAGCAGCAGCAGGGTTACAGCCATCAGCAGCAGTTGCAGCACAATCGCCAGCACCAGAGATGCCAGATCAAGCCCGGCCAGGCTCGGGATAACCTTGCGCAGCGGCTTCAGCAGCGGATGGGTAGCGCGCACGATGAACTGGCTGACCGGGTTGTAGAAGTCCGCCCGCACCAGTTGCAGGATAAAGCGCAGCAGCACGATCAGCAGGTACAGGCTGCCAATGGTTTGCAGGATATAAACAGCAGCGGTATTGAGTCCGATCATCTTCGTTCCTTATTGACCGAGTTGTTCGGCCAGCTCGGCAGAGCGGTGGGCGGCGGCGTTCAGAGCTTTCTCGACCAGGGCTTCAAAGCCGTCGGCCTGGAAGGTCTTGATCGCCGCTTCGGTGGTGCCAGCCGGTGAGGTTACCCGGCGGCGCAGTTCGCTGGCATCAACATCGCTGGCCACGGCCATGCGTGCGGCGCCAAGAGCGGTTTGCAGGGTCAGCTGGGCGGCGGTTTCACGCGGCAGGCCAAGTTTCTCGCCGGCAGCGGTCATGGCTTCGATCAGCAGGAAGAAGTACGCCGGGCCGCTGCCGGATACGGCGGTCACGGCATCGATCTGCGCTTCCTTATCCAGCCACAGCGCCAGGCCGACGGCGCTGAGCAGCTGTTCGGCCTGTTTGCGCTGAGCCGGCGAAACCTGAGCATTGCCATACAGGCCGCTGACGCCCTGACGCAGCAGCGCCGGCGTGTTGGGCATGCAGCGCACGATAGCGCGAGGGCCCAGCCAGTTTTCCAGGCTGGCGCAGCTGATGCCGGCGGCAATCGACACCACCAGTTGCTGTTCGCCGATATGCGCGGCGAGGTCCAGGCACACCTCTTTCATCACCTGCGGCTTGATAGACAGCACGATCACGTCCGCGCCCTGAATCGCCTCGACGTTGCTGGCAAAGATTTCGATGCCATGCTCGGCGCTGATCTTGCTGCGCTGTTCGGCTCCGCGGTCACTGGCGCGAATGGCGCTGGCGTCGATGCCCTGAGCGCGCAGGCCGCCGATCAGGCTGGCGGCCATATTGCCTGCGCCGATAAAGGCAATGCGGGGAGTGGTCATAACGGGTTTCCTTAATAAGGCTGAAGGCAAACTCAATCAGTTGCTGCTGTAGTCGCGTGCGCCGAACAGTGCGGTGCCGATGCGCACCCAGGTCGCGCCTTCGGCAATCGCCGCTTCCAGGTCATGGCTCATGCCCATGGACAAGGTGTCGAGGTCCAGGTTCAGGCCTTGCTGCAGCTCACGCAAGCGGGCGAAGGCGGCGCGTTGCTCGCTAGGGTCATCGGTGGGCTCGGGGATTGTCATCAATCCGCGCAGGCGCAGGTTGGGCAGTTGTGTAACCGCTTGTGCCAGGGCTGGCAGCTCATCCGGGTTGCAGCCGGACTTGCTGGCCTCACCGCTGACATTCACCTGCAGGCAGATGTTCAGCGATGGTAAATGCGCCGGGCGCTGATCAGACAGGCGCTGGGCGATTTTCAGGCGGTCCACCGAATGCACCCAGGCGAAGTGCTCGGCGATGGGTTTGGTCTTGTTCGACTGAATCGGGCCGATGAAGTGCCAGGTCAGCGGCAGATCGCTCAATTCGGCCTGCTTTTCCAGGGCTTCCTGCAGGTAGTTCTCGCCAAAATCGCGGGTGCCGGCGGCAAACGCCTCACGAATCGCTGCGGCGGGTTTGGTTTTGCTCACCGCGAGTAGGCCAACAGTCGCACAATCTCGCTGCGAGGCTTGCGCCGCCTCACGGATGCGCACTCCGACCTTTGCAATATTCTCTGCTATCGTGGACATTACTTGCGCCCGCCGCCTGGGTTTCGCGGCATTCTACCTGCTTGTCTGTCATTAGGGAGTCCCATGGATATCACTGAATTGCTGGCCTTCAGCGCCAAGCAAGGTGCATCGGACCTGCATCTCTCCGCTGGCCTGCCTCCGATGATTCGGGTCGACGGTGATGTTCGCCGGATCAATTTGCCTGCACTGGACCATAAACAAGTGCATGCACTGATCTACGACATCATGAACGACAAGCAGCGTAAGGATTTCGAGGAGTTTCTCGAGACCGACTTCTCCTTTGAAGTGCCCGGCGTGGCGCGTTTCCGGGTTAACGCCTTCAACCAGAACCGTGGTTCCGGGGCGGTTTTCCGGACCATTCCGTCGAAAGTGCTGAGCATGGAAGACCTCGGCATGGGCGAGATCTTCCGCAAGATTTCCGATGTACCGCGTGGCCTGGTGCTAGTAACCGGACCAACTGGTTCGGGTAAGTCGACCACCCTGGCGGCGATGCTCGACTATATAAATAGCAACAAGTACCACCACATCCTCACCGTTGAGGACCCGATCGAATTCGTTCACGAATCGAAAAAGTGCCTGATCAACCAGCGTGAGGTGCACCGCGACACCCTCGGCTTCTCCGAAGCCCTGCGCTCGGCACTGCGGGAAGACCCGGACATCATTCTGGTCGGCGAGATGCGCGACCTGGAAACCATCCGCCTGGCCCTGACGGCCGCGGAAACCGGCCACCTGGTGTTCGGCACCCTGCACACCACCTCGGCGGCCAAGACCATCGACCGCGTGGTCGACGTATTCCCGGCCGAAGAGAAGTCCATGGTCCGCTCCATGCTCTCCGAATCCCTGCAATCGGTTATCTCGCAGACCCTGCTGAAGAAGATCGGCGGCGGTCGCGTAGCAGCCCACGAAATCATGATCGGTACCCCAGCCATTCGTAACCTGATCCGCGAGGACAAGGTGGCGCAGATGTACTCGGCAATCCAGACCGGTGGCACGCTGGGCATGCAGACCCTCGACTCTTGCCTGAAAGGCTTGGTGGCTAAAGGGATTGTTACGCGTGAAAACGCGCGGGAAAAAGCCAAGACACCGGAAAACTTCTAAACCGACAGTACCCGGTGGGCAATTGCCTGTCGGGTTCCGCCCAGCGGCAATACACGCGCCTGCCGCTGGCTTTGCATAACCGCGTGATGCACATGGGCGAACAACGATGGAATTCGAAAAACTGCTGCGCCTGATGGTGGAAAAGGGCGGCTCCGACCTGTTTATTACCGCTGGCGTACCGCCGTCGATGAAGGTCAACGGCAAGATCATGCCGATCACCAAGACGCCCATGTCGCCGGAGCAGACCCGTGAAACCGTACACTCGGTGATGAACGAGCAGCAGCGCCGCGACTTTGCCGAAAATCACGAATGCAACTTCGCCATCAGCGCCCGTGGTGTTGGTCGCTTCCGAGTCAGTGCCTTCTATCAGCGCAATCTGGCCGGCATGGTGCTACGCCGTATCGAGACCAATATCCCGACGCTGGATGAGCTGAAGCTGCCGGAGATCCTCAAGAAGCTAGCCCTGACCAAGCGCGGCCTGGTGCTGTTTGTTGGCGCGACCGGTACCGGTAAGTCGACCTCGCTGGCGGCGATGATTGGCTACCGCAACAAGAACAGCAGCGGCCACATCATCTCCATCGAAGACCCGATCGAATATATCCACCAGCATCAGAGCTGTATCGTTACTCAGCGTGAAGTGGGCATTGACACTGAGTCCTTCGAGGTGGCGTTGAAAAACACCTTGCGCCAGGCGCCTGATGTGATCCTGATCGGTGAGGTGCGCACCCGCGAGACCATGGACCACGCCGTGGCCTTCGCCGAAACCGGCCACCTGTGTCTGGCTACCCTGCACGCCAACAACGCCAACCAGGCGCTGGACCGCATCATCAACTTCTTCCCGGCTGACCGGCAGAACCAGGTGTGGATGGACCTGTCGCTCAATCTCAAGGCCATCGTCGCCCAGCAGCTGATCCCGACTCCAGACGGCAAGGGTCGCCGCGCGGTGATCGAGGTGCTGATCAACACCCCGCTGGCGTCCGACCTGATTCGCAAGGGTGAGGTGCATGAGCTCAAGGCGCTGATGAAGCGCTCCACCGAGCAGGGCATGCAGACCTTCGACCAGGCGCTGTACAACCTCTACAGCCAGGGCGAAATCACCTACGAAGACGCACTGCTCTATGCAGACTCGGCCAACGATCTGCGCCTGATGATCAAGCTGGGTTCCGAATCCGACGGCGATCACCTGAGCAGCATGGCCCAGGGCTTGTCGCTGGAAGTCAGCGAGGAAGATCCGGGTCGGCGTTTCCGCTGAGTGATGACGGTTCTGCGCTGGTGTGGCGAATACGTTTGCCACCCTGGCGCGCGACTGCTTCGGCTTGGCCGTCACGTTGCGCACCAGCGCGAGCCTGGCTCATCAGCCTTGGGATCAGCGGGCCTTCCGGTAGGTTTTTCCAGAAGCGCACGGGCATGCTGGTCTCGAGTACGCTGCGATTCAGCCGCGCCGGGTTGAAGGTGCTGCCGTAATAGGCCAGCCACAACGCTTCACCATCATCCTCAGGCGTTTGCGCCAGGCGTTGCCACTCACTCGGGCAAGGCCGCTGGTAATGCAGGCGCTGGCCATCCCAATACACGCCTTCATCCGGCGTGGCAACCAACCAGGTGCTGCGCCCCAGGCGTTCGGCAAAGTGCCCGCTGGCACTGGCCAGGATGTCATGGGCGGGCTCATGCCAGGCCACCAGTTGTGGCCCTTCGGCGTTTTCCGGGCGAGGATGAAAGCGCAGAAAGGCATGCAGATGATGGGCCTCGCGGCGCACCGCCTTGAGCCGTTTATGCAGCTGACTGCCATCGATATCCCCCGGCAACATGGCGGCGCGATCGCCCTGGGCAACCCGCCAGAGAATCCGGTAGAGCAGGCTCCAGCGATCCTCGACGCGAAAGCGTGCGGCGCTCTGCAGCAGTTCAAGCAGCTGCTTGGGGATGCGTAGTGGCGGTTTCGCTACTGGTGGGCTGCTGGGTGCCGGAGCGTGGTCGAACAGCCCGCCACTGTCGCCGTCAGTCAGCCAGGTGATCTGATGCGGTGGCACGCCATGCTGCAACAGGCTTCTGGCGGCATCGCGCCAGCCGGCAAAGCTGCCGTCGAACTGCGCGCTGTGCATCACCACAGCGCCATCTGCGCAGGTGTTTCGCTCAGTTGCTGACGCAGCAGCAGGGATTCGCGGCTGGCCTTCAGGGGGCGGTAATCCTGGGTGACGATAAAGGGTTTGGCCTTTTCCAGGGCGCAGCGCAGGCGCGTGAGGTCTTCAAAGCGGATGCGTTTCTGCCGACGCAGGGCGACCAAACGTTTGGCGCTGAGCACGCCGATGCCGGGTACGCGGGCGATCATCGAGGGTTCGGCGCGGTTGAGGTCGACCGGGAAGTGCTCGCGGTTATTCAGTGCCCAGGCCAGTTTTGGGTCGATATCCAGCGCCAGGTTGCCGGGGCCGCTGAGCAATTCGCCTACCTCGAAGCCGTAGCTACGCATCAGGAAATCAGCCTGATACAGGCGGTGTTCGCGCAGCAATGGCGGCGCTTCGAAGGGCACGGTATTTGGGCTTTGCGGGATTGGACTGAACGCAGAGTAGTAGACCCGGCGTAGGCGGTAGTCGCCGTAGAGCGAGGCCGCAGTGTGCAGGATGGTGCTGTCATCGGTGGCGTCGGCGCCAATGATCATCTGCGTGCTCTGGCCAGCCGGGGCGAAACGCGGCGCACGTATTTCTGCGCGGGCTTCGCTCTCGCCCTGATGGATCGAGTGCATGGCCTGCTTGATGGTCAGTACCTTTTTCTCAGGTGCCAGGCGGATCAGGCTGCTCTCGGTGGGCAGTTCGATATTCACGCTAAGGCGATCGGCGTAGCGCCCGGCTTCGGCGATCAGCAGTGGGTCGGCATCGGGGATGGTCTTGAGGTGGATATAGCCGCGGAACTCGTGCTCTTCGCGCAGCAGTTTGGCCACGCGAATCAGCTGCTCCATGGTGTAGTCGGCCGAGCGGATGATTCCAGAGCTGAGAAAAAGCCCGCTGATGCAGTTGCGCTTGTAGAAGTCGATGGTCAGTGTCACCACTTCTTCCGGGGTAAAACGGGCGCGCGGCACGTCGCTGGAGCGGCGGTTGACGCAGTACTGGCAGTCATACAGGCAGAAGTTGGTCAACAGGATCTTCAGCAAGGCTACGCAGCGTCCGTCGGGGGTGAAGCTGTGGCAGATGCCCATGCCGTTGGTCGAGCCTATTCCGCTTTTACCCTTGGAGCTGCGGTTTGGCGCGCCGCTGCTGGCGCAGGATGCATCGTACTTGGCGGCGTCTGCGAGGACGGTGAGTTTCTCGATCAGCTGCATGATGTTGCTCGCTTAACTGTTTAGGCATACAGTATTTAGCAATCACCG
>JBIHZW010000117.1:0-10670 GCA_044240245.1 Pseudomonas sp.
GGTTCGTTGTCGGTGCTGGCGGACGTCGACTGCCAGACGTAGCCCGGCGCGTCATAGTTCTCGTACCAGACCTTGCCCCACAGCGAGCTCCAGGAAATTTCCGGGTGCGGGTTGTCGATGATCAAACGCTGCAGCTGGCCATCGCTCTCCACCAGCACGCGGTTGGCGCGCGGCGACAGGGCCGCCAGAGCCTGACCTTCAGCAACTGGCTCGACCAGCAGGGTGCGGTGCGCGGTGCTGTGGAAGATACCCAGGCTGCCTTTGGCGTCAAGAGCGAAGAAGCCCTTGCGGCGCTCTTCCGGGAGAATCTGGATGATCGGGCTGTCGGCCAGCTGGAAGCTGCGGATCGACTTCAGCACGGCCTTGCCGTCTGCTTCGCGCACCATAAACCACTGGGCAATGCCGCCGCTGGTGTCACCGATCATCAGCGAGATGCCGCCGAGCAGCGAGGTGGCGTTGCTGACTTCCAGCTTGCCGTCATCCAGCAGCTTGTAGCGGCCATTCAGGCTGTTGCTGCGCATGTCGAAGACATCGGCGGTAGCGCGACCGTTGACCACATACAGCCACAGGTGGCGTGGGTCGATGATCAGTGCCTTGATCGGCTCGGCGATCTGCGGCAGGGCGACGCGCTCTTCGCTGAGGGTCACCTCGCCGGTCATCATGTTTTCTTCGCGGCCCAGGCTCAGCACGTGCAGTTCGGTGCCAGTGGAGCCCGCCAGCATCAGCGTGCCGCTGTTCAGGCTGACGCCCATGTGATCCAGCTCGCGGCCCTGAGGGTCGAGCTCGATCGGCGCCTCGCCGAACGGGTACTCGATGCTCGGCGTGATGGTTTGCACATCATTCGGGTAGCTGAGCTTGTAGACATGCTGGAACACCAGCACCTGGCCGTTGGACAGCCCCAGGGCGACGCGGTTGCTGCCTGGCTGGTCCTGGCCGACCGAAGCAATCCGCACATCCGCCGGGATCGGCAGCTTGACGGTATTCAGCGGCTGCATCTTCTTCGCATCGAAGAATTGCACCTGACCGCTCTGGTCCAGGCGCATGGCCATCTGGTTCTGCTCTTCCAGGGTCAGCAGCAGTGGCGCGGCGGCTTCATTCAACCAGGCAACCTGCACCGGCTTACGAGTGTCCAGGCTGGCGCCCTGGAACATCGGCAGCACCACGTAGGCCAGGTAGAAGAAGATCAGGGTGATGGCGCCGAGTACGGCCATACCACCGATGGATACCGCCCAGCGGGCGAAACGATCTTTCAGCGCGCGGATACGCCGCTTGCGCTGCAGGGCCGGGGTGTTGAAGTCCAGCCCGAGGGATTTGGATGTGGCGGTCATGGTTTCACTAGCCAAGTCATTCATAGGTAAGAGCGTCTCTGCGCAGCCATGAGCGCGCCATAGTGATTTCTGTCGCTATACGAGGCGCTAACTCTAGCCGCCCTATGTGACAGAAAAGTTACAGCGCTTTGACAAAGCAACGCCCACCTGTCGTAAACGAAGGCGGGCGTGCGACTTACTTAGGCGTCCTTGCCTGTACCGGGATTACTCCAGGCCCAGCTCCTTCAGGGTTTTCGCAGCCACTTTGCTTGGCAGCGGGATGTAGCCGTCTTTCACGACAACTTCCTGGCCTTGCTTGGACAGCACCAGCTTGACGAACTCGGCGTCCAGCGGGCTCAGCGGCTTGTTCGGCGCTTTGTTGACGTATACGTAGAAGAAGCGAGCCAGCGGGAACTTGCCAGCCAGGGCGTTTTCTTCGTTGGCGTCAAAAGCTTCGCCGCCTTTCTTCGACAGAGGCACAGTCTTCACGCTGGAAGTCTTGTAGCCGATGCCCGAGTAACCGATGGCGTTGATGGTGCTGGAGATCGACTGCACCACGGAAGCCGAACCTGGCTGCTCGTTGACGTTAGCCTTGTAGTCGCCTTTGCACAGGGCTTCTTCTTTGAAGTAACCGTAAGTGCCGGATACCGAGTTACGACCGAACAGCTGGATCGGCTTGGCAGCCCACTCGCCGGTCATGCCCAGGTCACCCCAGGTTTTGATATCGGTAGCGCCACCGCACAGGCGGGTGCTGGAGAAGATCGCGTCAACCTGAGCCATGTCCAGGCTCTTGATTGGGTTGTCTTTGTGCACGAATACCGCCAGGGCGTCGATAGCCACCGGTACGGCAGTCGGCTTGTAGCCGTATTTCTCTTCGAACGCCTGGATCTCGGCATCCTTCATTGGGCGACTCATCGGGCCCATGCTGGCGGTGCCTTCAGTCAGAGCGGGCGGCGCAGTGCTCGAGCCGGCGGCCTGGATCTGGATGTTGACGTTCGGGTATTCCTTTTTGAACTCTTCAGCCCACAGAGTCATCAGGTTGGCCAGGGAGTCGGAACCAACGCTGGACAGGTTGCCCGATACGCCGGAAGTTTTGGTGTAGCTCGGCAGAGCCGGATCGACAGCAGCAACCGCAGTGGCGGTAGCCACGCCAGCGGCGACAAAAGTCATGGCCGCCATCAAACGCTTAAGTTTCATGCCTTACTCCTAGCAGACTAGTGTTGGATTGAACGGGGCCAAGTATCTGTAGGCCGCATGACGACTGTATGTATGCAATGTGACAGTTAGATGAACGCTGCTGAAATTCTGCCGCAGTCGATGCACTGGCATGCAAAACCCCGGCGGCCAAGTGCCATGGTCGCCCTGCGACTGCCGAGTCGCTATACTCGCTGCGCCCGCACTCCCGCGGGCCTGCTGGGCCGACCCGCGATAGCCGCAGAGCCTGACTCGCCGCCACCGCCAAGCCCCGCACCGCGCCAATAAAAACAACCGCGCCGCGAGCCTATCCGATGCACGATTTCGAACAGGAAGACCCCATTCCGCAAGGCGACCTGGCTTTGCAGATCACCGCACTGCCGCGTGAAACCAACGGTTTTGGCGATATCTACGGCGGCTGGCTGGTGTCGCAGATGGATCTGGCTGGCACGGCCATGGCCAGCAAGGTAGCCGGCGGCCGTGTAGCCACCGTGGCCATCGACCGCATGGCCTTCCTAGTGCCAGTAGCGGTTGGTGCGCAACTGTCCTTCTATACGCAAACCGTGGAAGTAGGCCGCAGCTCGATCCAGATGCTGGTCGAAGTGTGGAGCGACGATCCGCTGTCCAGCGAATGGCGCAAGGTCACCGAGGCGGTATTCGTCTTCGTCGCCATCGACGGCAGCGGCCGCACACGCCCGGTGCCTGCGCGGCGCTGATCCCATCGGGGAAACGAAAACGCCGGCTCAAGAGCCGGCGTTTTGCTGTGCGCTAGAAATCAGCCGCGGATGTTGTAGATGTCCTTCTCGTTCAGCTCGGCGTATTCGTACAGACGCTTGAGATAAGCCTTCTGCTGCGCCCATACCTTGCTCGCAACCGGATCGGCTGCGGCGCTGGCGTCGACCACTTCGGCGGCCACTTCCTTGAGCTTGGCCAGCACTTCGTCCGGCAGACGGCGCACTTCCACGCCCTCGCCTTTGAGCTGCTCCAGAGCTTCCATGTTCTTCGCGTTGTAATCGTCGAGCATGTCGCCGTTCACATCACGAGCGGCGGCGCGAACGATGGCCTGCAGATCAGCTGGCAGGGTTTCCCATGCCTTGATGTTGATATCCAGCTCGAAGGTGACGTTCGGCTCTTGCCAGCCCGGGGTGTAGTAGTACTTGGCGGCTTTGTGCAGGCCCAGGGCCTGGTCGTTGTATGGACCGATCCATTCGGTGGCATCAATGGCGCCGGTCTGCAGCGCGGTGAAGATCTCACCGGCCGGCATGTTGACCACGGTGCCGCCCATCTTGGTCAGCACTTCGCCGCCCAGGCCTGGGGTACGCATCTTCAGGCCCTGGAAGTCGGCCACACCGTTGATTTCCTTGTTGAACCAACCCGCGGTTTGCACGCCGGTCGCACCGCAGGCAATCGGCAGTACGCCGAACGGCTTGTAGGTTTCTTCCCACAGCTGCATGCCGCCGCCCTTGTGCAGCCAGGCATTCATTTCCTGGGCGTTGGGGCCAAATGGCAGGGCGCAGAAGAACTGCGCGGCCGGCACTTTGCCTTTCCAGTAGTAAGGCGCGCCGTGACCCATTTCGGCGGTGCCGCGGCTTACTGCATCGAATACTTCCAGCGCCGGCACCAGCTCGCCAGCGGCATAGACTTTGACCTTCAAGCGGCCATTGCTCATTTCATCAACCAGCTTGGCGAAGCGCTCGGCACCGACGCCTACGCCGGGGAAGTTCTTCGGCCAGGAGGTAACCATTTTCCAGTTGAAGGTTTGGCTGCTCGCGCCTTCTTGGGGCTTACCAGCGGTTTCAGCCTCTTGTTTGCAACCGGCCAGTGCCGTGGCTGCAAGGCCTACGCCTGCTGCTGCGAGAATTTGACGACGTTTCATGCAAAGCTCCTTTATTGTTGTAGTGGTCTGACCACAGGATCACTGCGGACCCACCGCGCCTGAGTAACATAGGGGTAAGTGACTCTCAAGCCTAGCGGATACGACTAAAGTTGTAGTGCCATTGCCGCATGCGTACAGGCCTGCCTAGAAT
Source organism: Pseudomonas sp. (assembly GCA_044240245.1). GTDB lineage: Bacteria > Pseudomonadota > Gammaproteobacteria > Pseudomonadales > Pseudomonadaceae > Aquipseudomonas. Next base: position 4,529 of record JBIHZW010000117.1, read on the forward strand.
CGCCGGCCTGCCTGCCCACAAAGCCCATAACCATAAGGACTCATAATGTCCGATAAACCTCCTCTGCTGCTCGGCCTTGCTCATCTGATCGATTCATTCAACGCCCGTTTCGGCAAAGCCTGCGCCTGGCTGACCCTGTTTCTGGTGCTTGGCACCGCCATCGTGGTGGTCCTGCGTTACGGTTTCGGCATCGGCGCCACCGCCCTGCAGGAAGCTGTGCTGTACGGCCACGCGCTGGTATTTATGGGCGCCGCCGCCTGGGTGTTGCAACGCAACGGCCACGTGCGAGTCGACATCTTCTATCAGAAGTTCAGCGCCAAACGTAAAGCCCTGGTCGACAGCCTCGGCACTCTGCTGTTTCTGCTACCGGTGTGCCTGTTCCTCGGCTGGTCCAGCTGGGATTACGTCAGCAATTCCTGGTCGACCCTGGAAGGCTCCAGCGAATCGGGCGGCCTGAAATTCGTCTACCTGCAGAAGAGCATCATCCTGGTGCTGGTGATCAGCCTGGTATTACAAGGAATCTCCGACTTGATCAAATTCGCCAATATCCTCACCGGCCGCCTGCAAGCCGCGGAGGTGAACCATGGCTGAGTTGATGGCGATTCTGCTGTTTATCAGCATCTGCGCGGCCCTGATGGCCGGCTACCCGGTGGCCTTCACCCTGGGCGGTGTGTCGCTGCTGTTTGCCGGCATCGGCATCCTCACCGGCACCTTCGATGGCGGCTACCTGAGCGCCCTGCCCAACCGCCTGTTCGGCATCATGAACAACCAGACCATGCTGGCGGTGCCGCTGTTCGTGTTTATGGGGGTGATGCTGGAGAAGTCCAGGGTCGCTGAAGACTTGCTGGAGTCCATGTCGCGTCTGTTCGGCACCCTGCGTGGCGGTCTGGCGATTTCCGTATGTGTGGTCGGCGCACTGCTCGCCGCATCCACCGGTATCGTTGGCGCGACCGTGGTGACCATGGGCCTGCTGGCCCTGCCAACCATGCTGCGCCGCGGTTATGACCCGGCGATTGCCACCGGCACCCTGGCCGCCACCGGCACTTTGGGGCAGATCATCCCGCCGTCCATCGTGCTGGTGCTGCTGGGTGACGTGATGTCCAGCGCCTACCAACAGGCGCAGCTGAAGATGGGCATCTTCTCGCCGAAGACCGTCTCGGTCGGTGACCTGTTCGTCGGTGCGCTGATCCCCGGCTTGATGCTGGTGGGCATGTACATCCTCTACATCATCGGCGTGGCGATTCTGCAACCGAAGAAGCTGCCGGCTCTGCCGCAGGAAGAGCTGGGCCCGATCGAATGGGGCAAGCTGATCAACGCCCTGGTACCACCGCTGCTGTTGATCGGCGCGGTACTCGGCTCGATCCTCGCCGGTTACGCCACCCCGACCGAAGCCGCTGCACTCGGCGCTCTGGGCGCCATGCTGCTGGCCTTCTACAAGGGCAAGCTGAACTTCGGCCAATTGCGTCAAGTGGCCTACGGCACCACCGAAATCAGTGCCATGGTGTTCCTCATCCTGATCGGCGCGTCGCTGTTCTCCCTGGTGTTCCGCGGCTTCGGCGGCGAAGCGATGATCGAGGACATCTTTGCCCAGTTGCCTGGCGGCGTGCTCGGCGCGTTCTTCCTGGTGATGGTGGTGATCTTCCTGCTCGGCTTTATCCTCGACTTTATCGAGATCACCTTCGTGGTGGTGCCGATTGTCGGCCCGGTATTGCTGGCCATGGGGTTGGACCCGGTGTGGCTGGGCGTGATGATCGCGCTGAACCTGCAGACGTCCTTCCTTACTCCGCCGTTCGGCTTCGCGCTGTTCTACCTGCGCGGTGTCACCCCGGCATCGGTGCCCACCAGCACCATCTATAAGGGCGTGGTGCCGTTTATCCTGATCCAGATCCTGCTGCTGGTGATTGCCTACCAGTTCCCGGGGCTGATCACCTGGTTGCCGGAACAGGTCTACGGCAAGTAAGCCTGGCTCCAGCCACAGAACGCCCGTCACTGACGGGCGTTTTGCTTTCTGCGCGCAAGCTGGGCTCCAATAGCCTTCTTTATTCTTCCTTCTACGAGTACGCCGATGGCCAGATCCCACGTTGAACGCCTTGAGCTGGATGAACTGACCTGCTGGCGCGCACGCATTGGTGCCCGCGAGTTGCTGATCAGCCAACAGGGCGCGCAGATACTCAGCTACCAGGAGGATGACCAGCCGCCGCTGATCTGGCTCAGCGAGCAAGCGGCCTACAAGCGCGGTCAGGGTGTGCGCGGCGGTGTGCCGGTGTGCTGGCCCTGGTTCGGCGGCCTGCAACGCAACCCGCAGGCGGTGCAGGCCATGCATCTGCAGCCTGCCACTGCGCCCGCCCACGGCCTGGTGCGCAACCTCGACTGGCAGCTGCAAGGCATCGACAGCCGCGATGACGGCGTCCACCTGGAGTTTGTCTACAACAGCGCCACCCAGCCCCTGACCGACTGGCCCCACGCCGCCGAACTGCGCTTATCCATTCGCCTGGATGAGCGTCTACATATCCAGCTGAGCAGCCGCAACCTGGGTGACACGCCGCTGGCCATCAGCCAGGCGCTGCACAGCTACTTTGCCGTCAGCGATATCCGTCACGTCGCAGTCAAAGGCCTGCAAGGCTGCCGCTATATCGAAACCCTGGAAGACTGGCAGCAACGCCAGCAGGACGGCCTGCTGCAGTTCAGCGGCGAGACCGACCGCATCTACTTGGACACCCCAGCACAGCTGAGCATCCTCGACCGCGCATGGCAGCGACGCATCCAGCTGCACAGCAGTGGCTCAAACTCGGCCGTGCTGTGGAACCCCTGGATCGACAAGGCGAAACGCCTCTCGCAATTCGCTTCCGACGCCTGGCCCGGGATGCTGTGTATCGAACACGCCAACGTGCTGGACGACATCCGCGTACTGGCAGCGGGCGAGCAACATCAGCTCAATTTGAGTCTCTGGGCTGAACCCTGCAGCGATTAACCGACCAACGGTTCACCCCCGCCCTTCGCCGAGCCCGTTCGGGCTCGGCCGCAGCACACCCGTCACACGCCAATCCGGAAAAACTTGCACTGCGTCACACTAACTTGCAGCAACCAACCAACTTCTGTGACGTGCCACTAATTTGCCAGTAAGCAATTACTTACATATAGAGCGCTATATCCCTACATCAACTGCATGATTAGCTTACTTGCGTATTAGTTCTCACAATTTTCAGGAACTATCGTTCCACTTATTAATCGTCGAATATCGCTCACTGTTACATATTTCACACTTTCAGCGGTTGTCCGACACTCTTCATGGGGCTAGGATGCCCACCTCACTAGGACGTGCGCAACTTGTTGCACATATAAGTGCGCAACTTTTTGCGCACTTACCGCGCAACAGGACGGACTTCAGAAGCCTCAACAACTTCGTTGAAGTTATCCGCAGCGATAATCGAGTCATGGAATGACCTATTCAAACAAACTCACTGCTCATTATTTAGAGCTGGCCAAACTCCCTATTAATGAAGGGAACTTTGCCGGTAATGACGTGCGTTATTCCAGCGAATACGAAGTTCTCGAAAATGAGCTGGGCAAAGCCACAGCGCTGCACGAAACGGCGGCGATTGACTGGCAAAAGGTCCGCGAAAACAGCGAGATCTTGCTCAGCGACCACTCCAAAGATTTACGCGTCGCCGCCTGGCTGATCTGGGGTCTTTACCAGCGCGAATCCTTCCCCGGTCTGCAGGCCGGTTTCAGCCTGCTGCACTACCTGTGCATCAACCATTGGACCGAGCTGCACCCGCGCAAGGCGCGCACCCGTGCCGCCGCCATCAGCTGGCTGATTCCACGCCTAGAGCAGGCGCTGGCCGAACACGTACCGATTGGCGAGCAACTGGCGCTGTTCCGCAGCCTGGCCGAGCAGCTGCGCGCCCTGGAAGCCTGCCTGGCCGAGCATCTGGGTGAAGATGCGCCACTGCTGCTGCCGCTGTGCCGTCGCCTGGATGAACTGGTCAAGCGCGCCAGCCAGGGTCAGCCAGAGCCAGGTTCGGTCGGTGCGGCGATTGCCCAGGTCAAGCAGGCCGCCAGCCAGATGCTCACCCCCGGTGCGCCGGTGGAAAGCGAAAAAGAAGCACACAAGAGCCTGCGCAGCCTGCAAGACCAGGCCCGTCCGCTCTGCGCCTATTGGCTGAAACAGAAAGCCAGCGACCTGCGCGCCCTGCGTCTGGCTCGCACCCTGCTCTGGCTGCCCATCGACAGCCTGCCGGAACGCAACGCCGAACAGATCACCGCCCTGCGCGGCCTGCCTGCCGACAAGCTGGCCAGCTATCAGGAGCGCTACCAGAACGGCCAATACGCCGATCTGCTGGTCGACCTGGAAGCCAGCATCGCCCGCGCGCCCTTCTGGCTCGACGGCCAGCACCTGGTCTGGCAGTGCCTGCATGAGCTGGATGCCGAGCAGGCGATGCGCGAAGTGGAAATCCAGCTCGCGCTATTTATGCAGCGCATGAGCGGCCTGGAAGAACTGCGTTTCCACGACGGCTGCGCCTTTGCCGATGCGCAGACCCGCGCCTGGCTCAGCTCCCACGTGATGCCGCATGTGCAGGCCCCGGTTAACGAAAGCGCCCCCACCGCCAGCGAGGGTGGCAGCCTGCCGGCCTGGGATATCGCCCTGCAGGAAACCCTGCCCAAGCTGCGCAAGGACGGCCTGAAATCCGCCGTGCAGCAACTCAAGCTCGGCCTGGCCAAGGCGCGCGGCGGCCGTGAACGCTTCTTCTGGCAGCTGACCCTGGCGCGCCTGTGCTACAGCGCGAAGAAATACGAACTGGCCAAGACCCAACTCGAATCGCTCGACCAGACGCTACAGGCCACCGGCCTCGGCGACTGGGAACCCGATCTCGCCCTGGACGTACTGCGCATGCTGCACAGCTGTTGTGAGCTGTTGCCGCAGAACCACGCAATACGTGAAAGCAAGGAAGAGATCTACCGCAGGTTGTGCCACCTCGATCTTGAAGTGGTACTGGACTAGGCCCTCGGGCCATAACCGTAACGGAGAATGACCATGGCCAAAGAAGGCTCGGTAGCCCCCAAGGAACGCATCAACGTCACTTTCAAACCCGCCACTGGCGGTGCTCAGGAAGAGATCGAACTGCCACTGAAACTGATGGTTCTGGGTGACTTCACCCAGCGCGCCGACGATCGCAAGATCGAAGACCGCAAGCCGATCAGCATCGACAAGAACAGCTTCGACGAAGTGCTGGCCAAGCAGGAACTCAACCTGACGTTCGCCGTGCCTAATCGTCTGCAGGACGACGCCGAAGGCGACGACATGGCCGTGCAGCTGCGCATCAACTCGATGAAGGACTTCAACCCGGCCAATGTGGTCGACCAGGTCCCCGAGCTGAAGAAGCTGATGGAACTGCGCGACGCCCTGGTTGCTTTGAAAGGCCCACTGGGCAACGCCCCGGCCTTCCGCAAAGCGATCGAAAGCGTGCTGGCTGACGACGATTCGCGTGACCGCGTACTCGGCGAACTCGGCCTGGCTGCCCAAGGCAAGCTGGACTCCTGATTCAATTAACAAGGAAGCTAATTCATGAGCACTAGTGCAGCAGTAGAAAGCGGTCGCAGCGCCGCCGACCTCGGCATCCTCGACCGCATCATTGCCGAGACCAAACTGACTCCGGACGACGAAGCCTATGACATCGCCAAGCGTGGCGTGTCGGCCTTTATCGAAGAGTTGCTGAAGCCGCAGAACGAAAATGAGCCCGTGAAAAAGGCCATGGTCGACCGCATGATCGCGGAGATTGACGCCAAGCTCAGCCGGCAGATGGACGAAATCCTCCACAACGCCGAATTTCAGGCGCTGGAATCCTCCTGGCGCGGCCTCAAGCTGCTGGTAGATCGCACCAACTTCCGCGAAAACATCAAGCTGGAGATCATCAACGCCTCCAAGCAGGATCTGCTCGATGACTTCGAAGACAGCCCGGAAATCACCCAGTCCGGCCTGTACAAGCACATCTACACCGCCGAATACGGCCAGTTCGGTGGCCAGCCGGTCGGCGCGCTGATCGCCAACTACTTCTTCGACCCGAGCGCTCCGGACGTCAAGACCCTGCAATACGTTGCCAGTGTCGCCAGCATGTCCCACGCGCCGTTTATCGCTGCTGCC
>JBIHZW010000378.1:0-3024 GCA_044240245.1 Pseudomonas sp.
TTCGAAGCGCGTGTGGCCATGGTTCAGGTGCAGGAATCGGCCTCGATCTTCCTGCGTGGCATGGCCGGTTCACGTATGCCGATCGCCATCGCTCACGGCGAAGGGCATGCCGAGTTCGAAAATGAGGAAGCACTGCTCGAAGCCGACCTGTCCGGCTGCGTGGCCATGCGCTTTATCGACAACCACGGCAAGGTCACCGAAACCTACCCGGCCAACCCGAATGGTTCGCCGCGCGGGATTACCGGTCTGACCAGCCGCGACGGCCGTGTGACCATCATGATGCCGCACCCGGAGCGGGTGTTCCGCGCCGTGCAGAACTCCTGGAAGCCGGATGACTGGCAGGAAGATGCAGGCTGGCTGCGCATGTTCCGCAACGCCCGCGTGTGGGTGGATTGATCCGGTTGGCGCGGGCTTATGTCGAGTAAGCCTGCGCCGATTCTGCCCGAGGTGCGCCAGGTCAAACCTGGCGATACCTTGCTGTTGTGCCGTTGCGGACGTTCGTCCCAGCTTCCCGATTGTGTTTCTGCCTGCCCTGATGCGCTTGAGCTGCGGCCTGAGCGTGAGCAATTTCTGCTGCTTTGCCGTTGCGCTCGCTCGCAACGTCTACCTTACTGTGATGGTAGCCATAACCAGCCGGTAAGCGGCTTCAAGGCCCGCTGGCGGCGATTCTGGCGTTGCTTGTAGTCTGGGCTTATTAAGCTAATACGTTGAACACACGGCATATTATCCGGTCATAGGGTGCAAGTGTGATGGGCTGCGCGAATACCCGATAAGGCAAAATGCCATTATTGTGTGGCATCATTATCGAACTGTTTTTATCAGTCTTGCCGGCGGAGACTTCGATGTACAAGCTGTGTTTTTATGTGCCTGAAACTCATCTGGATACCGTGAAAAGCGCGGTATTCAGCGCCGGTGGCGGACGTATCGGTCAGTACGATCAGTGTTGTTGGCAGACCCTGGGGCAGGGCCAGTTCCGCGCCCTGGAGGGCAGTCAGCCATTTCTCGGCCAGCCTGGGCAGGTCGAACAGGTGGCAGAGTGGAAAGTCGAGATGGTGGTGGCCGATGAGCTGATCCATGACGCGGTCAAGGCCATGAAGAAGCAGCATCCCTACGAGACGCCGGCCTTTGAGGTGTGGAGGCTGTCAGATATCCAGTTCTAATTCATAAAAAAGGCGCCAAGAAGGCGCCTTTTTTATGTCTGTTGGTCAGGGTCTGATCTCGATCAGCGTGCCGTCTTTGACCAGGGCCCAGATCTCGCGCATATCAATGTTGCGCATGGCGATGCAGCCTTCGGTCCAGTCCAGGGTGTGGAACATCCACTCCGGGTATTCCTCATCCAGCGGCGTGCCGTGAATCATGATCATGCCGCCTGCCGATACGCCACTCTTGCGCGCCTGCGCCTGGTCGCGGGCGTTGGGGTAGGAGATGTGCATGGACAGGTTGTACTTGTCGCTGGTCTTGCGCCAGTCGATCCAGTAGAAACCTTCCGGGGTGCGCAGGTCGCCTTCGCGTTGTTTGGCCCCTTTAGGCTTTTTGCCCAGAGAGATGCGATAGGACTTGAGGGTGTCGCCACGGCTGATCAGGTGCAACTTGCGTTCAGATTTGATCACCAGCACCTTGTCGATGGTCTTGCCATTAAGGGTCGGCGTGGTGCTGGCGGGAGCAGCCAGGGTAACGGTCAGGCAGAGTAGGGCGAACAACCAGCGCATCGTATTTCCCGTGAATCAAAAGGCTTTCTTGTAATGTGCGCGCAAGGCTTCAAGCGGCTCGTTGCGGACCGGGTAGTGCTGCTCTCGGCGGTCTGCGAAGTAGCATTCTAAGGTACGCCCGATGGTCGGGAAAGCCAGCTCTGACCAGGGGATGCCCTGTTCGTGAAATAGCTGAACCTCAAGGCTCTCTTCGCCCGGGGCAAAGTCCAGGTCGACCAGTTCGGCGCGAAACAGCATATACACCTGATTGATATGCGGCAGGTCGAACAGGGTATAGAGGCTCAGGCTGCGCACCCGCGCGCAAGCTTCTTCATGGGTTTCGCGGGCGGCGGCCTGTTCCAGGGTTTCGCCGTTCTCCATAAAGCCGGCCGGCAGGGTCCAGTAACCGCGCCGGGGCTCGATGGCGCGGCGGCACAGTAGCACCTGTTCGCCCCATACCGGCAGGCAGCCGGCGATGATTCGCGGGTTTTGATAATGCACGGTCTGGCACTGCGCGCAGACGTGGCGCAGGCGGTTGTCGCCCTGCGGGATGATGTGGCTGATCGCGCCGCCACAGTTGCTACAGAACTTCATGCCAGATCCTCGCTGCGTGTCGGCTATCTTGGCGCGCATTTCAGCTACTCGGCAAGCGGCCTGGCAGGCTGAGTTGTCGAGTCCCTGGATGATTGCCACAGGTGGTTCGGGGCTTGGGCCGTGCGCTGCTTTCGTGCCATGATCGAACGCAGAATAAAAGACTGAGAATCCCCATGCTGGACGAGTTGCTCCATCGAATGCGTGGCTATAGCCCGCACATTCTGCAGACCGACAAGCGTTACCCTGAGGCCGCAGTGCTGGTGCCCATCACCCGCAGCGACGAGCCGGAAGTGGTGCTGACCTTGCGCGCCAGCGGTTTGTCCACCCACGGTGGTGAGGTGGCGTTTCCCGGTGGTCGGCGTGACCCGGAGGATGCCGATCTGGTCGAGACCGCTTTGCGCGAGGCGGAAGAGGAAATCGGCTTGCCGCCTGGGTTGGTTGAGGTTATCGGGCCGCTTAGTACCCTGGTGTCGCGTCACGGTATTCAGGTCACGCCCTATGTTGGCCTGGTGCCGGATTTTGTCGAGTACAAGCCCAATGACGGTGAGATTGCCGCCGTATTTGCCGTGCCGCTGGCGTTCTTTCGCGACGACCCGCGGGAAACCACCCACCGTATCGATTACCTCGGGCGCAGCTGGTATGTGCCGAGTTACCGTTATGGCGAATATAAAATCTGGGGGCTAACGGCGATCATGCTGGTCGAGTTGGTCAACCTGGTGTTCGACGATGTGCATATCGATAT
>JBIHZW010000118.1:0-10563 GCA_044240245.1 Pseudomonas sp.
CACGCTAGACGAACACGTCGACATGCTGATGGTCTGCCACCACTTGGACCCGAGCATTGCCGAGGACGTGGCGTTTGCCGAAAGCCGTATTCGCCGCGAGACGATTGCCGCCGAGGACATCCTGCATGACCTCGGTGCGTTCTCGATGATCAGCTCCGACAGCCAGGCCATGGGCCGCGTTGGCGAGGTGATCACCCGCACCTGGCAGACCGCCGACAAGATGCACAAACAGCGCGGCCCGCTGGAAGGCGACGGCCCCGGCAACAGCAACTTCCGGGTCAAACGCTATATCGCCAAGTACACCATCAACCCGGCGATTACCCACGGCATCAGTCATGAAGTGGGCTCCATCGAAGTGGGTAAGTGGGCGGATCTGGTGCTCTGGCGCCCGGCGTTTTTCGGCGTCAAACCGACGCTGATCCTCAAAGGCGGTGCGATTGCCGCCAGCCTGATGGGCGACGCCAACGCCTCGATCCCCACACCGCAGCCGGTGCACTACCGACCGATGTTCGCCAGCTACGGCGGCAGCCGTCACGCCACCAGCATCACCTTTATCAGCCAGGCGGCGTTCGAGGCCGGCGTACCCGAGCAGCTCGGATTGAAAAAGAAGATCGGCGTGGTCAAAGGCTGCCGCGAGGTGCAGAAGACCGACCTGATCCACAACGACTACCTGCCGAATATCGAAGTGGATGCGCAGAACTATCAGGTCAAGGCCGACGGCCAGTTGCTCTGGTGCGAACCGGCCGACGTACTGCCGATGGCGCAGCGCTATTTCCTTTTCTGACCTGCGGCACTGGGCAATCACCGCGCGAGGCTAGACTGAAAAATCCAGTACTCGCGCGGGAGGTGCCCTATGTACCGGTTATCGACACGGCCAAGCCTATTCGGCTACCTATTGCTGCTCAGCCTGCCGCTCGCGCAGGCGCAAACCGTGACGCCCTTGCAGGGACAGAACCAGCAACAGATCCAGAGCGATATCGCCGCCTGCCAGGCCCAGGCCGGCACCACCACGAGCAGCACAACGACCAGCAGCAGCGATGACCGCGGCGGCGAGCGCTTGCGCGGAGCCGCCAAAGGCGCGGCGGTAGGAGCAGCAGCGGCACAGATACGCGGCAACCAGCATGACGAGATCTATGACCGAGTGGATGACGATATCAAGCAGGAGTACCGGCAGAATCGGGCCCGCGATGCCGCAGCTGTCGGCGTGGTAGTCGGCGGCTCGCGCCAGCGCCAGGACCGCCGCGAAGATCGACGCAACGCCGACGCAACCGCCCAAGCCCAGAGCAGCGCGAGCCAGGCCTACGCAAACTGCATGAGCGGCCGTGGCTATTCAGTTACCCCCTGAATAGGCAAGCGTAGAAACCACTCCAGGCCGAAGCCGGCAAAAAGTCACCCATTTGCCGGCAACCCGCTGCCGGATAGCGAACATTATCCGGCCAGATTACTTGCCTCTCGGGGCAATAAGTCCTCTGTTTCAATGGGTTAACAATTTGGCGCAAGTTTTGCTCTGCATTGGGCACATTTACCATGTCGAAAGGTGCCGCCATGAGAATTGATGCAGGAGCAACTTACCCATCCGCCAACCCGCGCGCGCAGTCGCCTAACCCAAGCAGAAGCGCAGACGCGTCGTTCTCGGCGGTGCTTGCCACAACCGCCTTGAGCGCGACGAAAACCGCGACGAGCGGGAGCACGCCAACTGACTTCAGCAGCATGACCCGCCAGGACCTGCGCGATTGGAGCAATGGACAAATTCGCAGCGGGGCAATGTCACTCGATGACAGCCGGGCGTTTATGGCCATGAGCATGAAAATACCGGTAGGGGGAGGCCTGGGTGGTGAACTGCCGGCCGCAAGCGACAGCACGCGCTACGACTTTACGCAAAAGACCCGCGCCGGCATTGAAGGAGCCGCATCGCGTAACGACGCGGCGACTTTGAAAATGCTGCAGTCGGCCATGTCGATCATGCACAGCCAGACCGGCAGCGTGGATATTCGCGCCTAGGTTTGGTTGGGGTGCAGAGCTTGCGGCACGAGCCCTCAACGCAGCTGGCTGTCCTTGCTGCCCCGGCGGTTGTAGCCGCTGAATTTGGCCTGCTCCTTGTCGTGCTCGGTCTGACAGACCACGCACAGGTGCACGCCGGGGATGGCCTTGCGCCGCGCTTCGGGTATTGCCGCGCCGCACTCTTCACAGTGCATCAGGCTCTCGCCGCTCGGCAGCTGGCTGCGTGCACGCTGGATGGCGTCCTCGATGCTGCTGTCGATCTGTTCCTGTACCGCGCCGTCATTTGCCCAGCCACCGGCCATGGCAACCTCCGCAGATTATTTATGCTTAGCGCAGGTATGAGCCGGTCGCGCCGGGTTTACAAGCAGGGCTGACCAGCGGCGGCTGGCGTGGGGCTATTCCTTCACGTCCATAAACTTTTCGGCCCAGACGAAATACTCCTCGGGCAGGGTGTATTTCAGCGCGAGTTCCGAAGCGTTAAGGTCGCAGGCATCGACGCCGCGCTGCTCACGCAGGCAGTCGTAAGTCGCCTTGATCGCCGCGAAGTAGGCGGCGTGACCATTGACCACGATGCGCACTCCGAGGCTGGCCAGGCGGGTGTTATCGCGCAGCGACGGGTTGCCGTAAGTCACCAGCATCAACGGCACGCTGAGGTGCTCAGCAATCTGCTCCAGGTGAGCAAAATCTTCGACCCCGACAATGCAGATGGCATCGGCACCGGCCGCCTGATACGCCTGGGTGCGGCGAATTACTTCGCTGACATCCAGCACACCGGCATGGGTGCGGGCGATGATCGCCAGGTCCGGATCAACCCGCGCCTCCAGCGCCGCGCGAATCTTGCCGACGCCCTCGTCGATGCCGATCAGGTCGGTGGATTTGCGGCCGAACTGCGCCGGCAGCAGGGTGTCCTCAATGGTCAGCGCGGCAATCCCGGCGCGCTCCAGTTCGACCACGGTGCGCATCACGTTGAGTGCATTGCCGTAGCCGTGGTCGGCATCGGCGATCACCGGCAGGCGGCTGACCCGGCCGATACGGGTAGCCTGCTCGACGAACTCGCTCAGGGTAATCAGGGCGAAATCCGGTGCAGCCAGAACTTGTAGTGAAGCTACAGAACCGCCCAGAATGCCCACTTCAAAACCCAGGTCAGCGGCAATTCGTGCGGCCATGGGGTCGAACACGGAAGCCGTGTGATAGCAGCTATTCGAAGCAAGAAGCGCACGAAATTGTGCGCGAAGGTCGTGATGCGAGGCTCTTTGCATAAAATGCACCATCGGTCAGGGTCAGTTCTGGGCAAGCAATTATGTAGCAAAACTACAAATGCAGTCATGTAGTAAAACTACATAGTCGACCAGCAACCTTGCGCTCGCCTTTCAGTCCGCGAACAACCAGCCCTAAAGCAACTCTGCGGGCAAACGCGGGCCAAAGCCTGCACCAGTTAAAAGCCCATAGGCCATCCACAGCATGACTCCGGCATACAGCAAACGCGGCAGCCAGGTGGCCAGCTGTTCGGTCAGGTTATCCAGCTTCTGGGTTTCCACCCCGGCGTAGTTAAGCAGGCTGGCCGGCAGGGTGCCGCTGGCCTCGCCCGTGCGGATCAAGCCAAGCGCCAACCCCTGGCCAGGAAAATCCACAGACGCCAGCGCCTGAGCCAGCCCCTGGCCGCGCTGAATAGCCATTTGCACGGTACTAAAGCGCTTGCGCAGCGGCGCATGACTGATCACCGCACAGGCCTTGGGCAAGGCCTCAAGCATGGGCATGCCGGCCTCCAGCATCAGCCCCAGGCTGTCGAAGAAATCCCGCAGATTACGCCGCAGCAGCGCGGGGCCGACGATCGGCAAGCTCGCCAACAGACCATCAAGAGGCGAAGCCGCGCCAGCGGGCACGTACTCACGCCGCAGGTAAAGCCCACGGCCCATAACATAGAGCGCCCCCAGCACCAGCAACGGCCACAGCACGCCCCACAGATAACCGGCGATGCTCAGCTGACCGCCCACCAACGCCGGCAGCGGTTGAATAAATAGCGCCAGCACCAGCACGGCCGCCGGCATCAGCAGGCGCGACTTCACTGCAGCGACCTGTTGCGCCCGGTGGGTATAACGCTCGGCCAGCCGCTGGTAGATCGCCGCCAGGCAGCCACTGGCCTGGGCGGCGAGCAGCAGGGTGCTGTCCAGCGGGGTAAACAAGCCACTGCGCAGCCCGGCACTGGCCATATCGCTACCGCCAGCGACCTGCGTTTGCAGGCTGACCAGCGCAGCCTTGGCGCGCGCCGGCACTTGCACGCTGAGCAGCGCCCGCTCGACCGGCACGCCGGCTTTTTCCATGGCTGCCAGATGGCTGAACAACTGCGCGCGGGCAGCAAAATCAAGCAGGACAGGACGAGGCGTGGGCATAGGCAGGCTCAGCGAGGTGGCAACAACACAACAACCGCCAGGTTAGCAGGCCACGCCCCCAAAGCAGCGGGCTATTCGGTGGCCGTCGGCAACTCGGCATGCGGCAGCCAGCGGCGAAAGATCCGCGCAAAGCTGCCGTCCTGGTGCATGGCATCCAGGGCGCGCCGCCAGCGCTCAACCAGCGCCGCATCGGTCTGCGGAGAAAAGGCGATGTAGTAGGCCGAACGCATAAAGGGCAGATGCGCCTGCACCTGATCCGGGCGCAAACCGCCGCTGGCCAGTTCATCCTTGAGGGTCAGGTCCTCGGTGGCGATCAATTGCACCCGTTCATGCTTGAGCATGGTCACCATATTCTTCGAGCTGGCTACCCCGTAGAGATTCTTGAAGCCCCGCGCACTGAGGGTCTCGAAGGTGTACCACTGTTTCGGCACGGCCAGCGGGCCGCTCTCGGCCGCCTGCTGCAGGCTGTCAAAACGCAAGTTGCGCGACTTCAGCGAGTAGAAACTGGTGGTGCCGATCAGCAGCGGGCCGACCCACTGGAATTTGGCCTCACGCTCCGGCGTACGCACGGTGGAGAAGATCGCCGTATTAGGCTCCTGCTGAGCCAGGTGATAACCGCGCGTCCAGGGCAGCAGCTCAATCGTGCCGGCATCACCGGTGCGCTCAATCAGCGCGCGCACCACATCCACGGCCAGGCCGTGCAGCTCGCCATCACGGCTAAAGCTGGTCGGTGGTGCTTCCTCGGTGAGCAAATGCAATTCGGCAAACGCCGGCCCGGCCAGACAGGCCAGCAGCAAGAGCAGCAGCGCGCAGCATGGTTTCAGCAAAATGGGTTCTCCCGGCACTGGCTTCAGCCTAGCTCAGTGCAGGGCAAGCCGCGTTACTGCGCCAAAGGCTCGCCAGACGCCGGCATGGCAAAGGGTTGCGCAAACCAGCGCTGGTGAATGCGCTCCAGGCTACCGTCGCGCAGCAACTCATCGAGGGCCTGCTGCCATTGCTGGACCAAGGCCGGATCGGTGCTTTTGGAGAAGGCGATATAGGAGTTGTTGCCCATCAGGGTGAACTGCAACTCGACCTCATCCCGGCGCATACCTTGCTGCGCGAGCATGTCATCCAGGGCCAGGTTGTTGGCCACCAGTAACTCGACACGGCCGTGTTTGAACATCTTCATCATGTGCTGGGGCGTCGGCACACCGTAGAGGTTCTTCAGGCCCCGATCGCTGAGGTATTCATAGGAGTACCACTGCTTGGGCACCGCCAACGTGGTGAACCGCTCCACATCCTTCAGCGTGCGCACATTCAACCCAGCACCGCGCCGCGCATAGAAGCTGGTATGCCCGCGGGCAATCGGTCCGACCCACTGGAACAGCGCCTCGCGCCGGGCGGTACGCACCGTGGAGAACAAGCCGCTGTTAGCCTCACGCTGCACCTGATGGTAACCCCGCGTCCAGGGCACCAACTCTATGCGCGTGTCCTGCCCGGTACGCTGCACCAGCAGTTCGACCACTTCCACGGCCATGCCGGTCAGCTTGCCATTCTCGAAATAGCTCAGCGGCCGGTATTCCTCGGTATACAGGCGCAGCTCAGCCGCCAGCGCCGAGGTACAGCAGCCAAGCAACAACACAGCAAACCAGGACTTCAACCGCATTGGGCAATACCTGCAAAACATAAGAGCAACGGGCCGAAACGCAGGATGATAAACAGCCATCGGCCTACCAGCCAGCCAGGCTCTGCGGCAAATCAGCGCGAGGGCTATGGGTTGCCGGACAGCTCAAACTCGCGGGCGCGCTGCCATTGCGCGAGGTTCTCGCGATTGACCTGCTTGACCTGCAACGCAATGCTCACCGGTTGCGGCGGCAACTCACCACGCAAGCTTTGCGCCGCCAGTTGCACGGCCTGATAACCGATGGTGTGGGCTTGCTGAATCATCAGGCTGTGGATCTCACCCTTACGCAACGCATCGATAAGCAGCTGATCACCATCAAAGCCGACGTGCAGTAATTCACCCGCCTTGCCCAATCGACGTAGCGCTGCCAGGGCCGCGCGCGAACTGGTGCTATTGGGGGTAAAAACACCGGCCAGCTGCGGCAGCTGCCCACGCAGCGCATTCACCGCCGCCTGACTGTCATCGCCGATATAGGTATCAATCAGAATATTCAGCCCGCCCTCTTCCGCACCCTGACGAAAGCCTCGCTCGCGCTCGCTGGTCGAGGGCACACCGGTCTGCAAGCGCAACAACGCAACCTTGCCCTGCCCGCCGAGCGCCGCCGCCAGCACTTGGCCAGCCTGCACACCGGCAAGGAAGTTATCGGTGGCGACCACGCCGCGCACTGCACTGCCGGGCAGATCACGGTCGAAATACACGGTATTGATTCCACTGACTGCCAACTGCTGCACGCGCGGGGCGATCTCGGGTCCGCTGGGGGCGATAACCAGCGCCTTGCAGCCATGCGCCACCACCCAGTTGATCATCTGCAGCTGGGTTTCCACCCGCCCCTCACGGCTAGGCCCGCGAAAGTGCACGTCCAGATCAAGCGCCCGGCCAGCTTGTCGCGCGCCCGCCTCCACTTGCACCCAGAAGGGCGTGGCTCCCGCCGCCACGACACCGATACAGTCCTTTGCCAACGCCTGAGTCGTCCAACTGGTCAACACAACGAATAGCAGTAGCAAAGAGCTCGATTGGCCTCGGCTGTACATCAGCATCACTCCCAAAACGTGGCCGCATCATGCAACACATAGAACAGGACGCAGGCGTCACCGTAGAGTTTCAATATCACTTTAGCATCAGGCTATTAGCCTCGCCGGGCGCAGGATTAGCGGTCACCTGCCAGAAAACCGTGAGTCAAAATAGCAACACACGCATCCGCTACTGCTTTTATGAACAACCATGACTGAGCGCCACCCGCCGAACTGTTATGGCGGACCGTTAAAATCGCGCCGGGTAATTATTTTTCACACTCCAAGCGACGGCTGGGCTGGCAGCCGCCGCTCAGGCAGGCGATGATCGCCTCTCTTTCCTGCACCTTGAATGACATGACCGATATCACGCAACGCACTCAGGCCACGCACAAACCCCGCCCACTGATCGATTTACTGGTCAGCATCCTGATTCCCTCACTGATTCTGATGAAACTCAGCGGCGAAGCCAGGCTCGGCGCCGATGGCGCGCTGATGCTGGCGCTGGCCTTCCCGCTGGGCTGGGGCAGCTTCGAGCTGCTCAAGTACCGCAAATTCAACTTTATCGCCCTGCTCGGCCTGGTCAGCGTGCTGCTTACCGGCGGCATCGGCCTGCTCAAGCTGGACAACCAGTGGCTGGCGATCAAGGAAGCGACAATTCCTGGGCTGATCGGCATCGCCGTGCTGGTATCGACCCGCACCCGCTACCCGCTGATCCGCACCATGCTGTTCAACAAGACCGTGCTCAACGTCGACAAGATTCATGAGCGCCTGGAGCAGGCCGGCAATACCGAACTGTTCGAAACGCGCCTGCTCCGCGCAACCTACTGGCTGAGCGGCACCTTCTTCTTCTCCTCGGCGATGAACTACGTGCTAGCCAAGTGGATCGTGATCAGCCCGGCCGGCAGCGAAGCCTTCAACGCCGAACTGGGGCGGATGAACCTGCTCAGCTACCCGATGATCGCGATCCCGTCGATGATCATGCTGATGGCCATCTTCTATTACCTCTGGCGCACCATCCACGGTCTTACCGGCCTCAAGCTGGAAGACGTGATGGCCAATGCCGAGCAGGAAAAGCAGCCCTAAGCGACGCAGCCTGGCGCGCCACGGATGCTGACGCTCTCCGCCTACCTGGGCCTGTTCCTGTCGGCCCTCGGCGCCGCCACCCTGCTGCCGCTGCAATCGGAAAGCGTGCTGGTGGCGCTGCTGCTCAGCGGCGCCTATTCACCCTGGGCGCTGCTGGTGGTAGCCAGCGTCGGCAATATCCTCGGCTCGCTGCTCAACTGGCTGCTCGGCCGTTACCTCGAACACTTTCGCCATAAATCCTGGTTCCCGGTCAGCGATGCGCGCCTGCAGCAAGCGCAGCGCGGCTATGCGCGTTATGGCCGCTGGTCGCTGCTGCTGAGCTGGGTGCCGATCATTGGCGACCCACTAACCCTGGTAGCCGGGGTGATGCGCGAACGCCTGTGGGTTTTCCTGCTGATCGTCAGCCTGGCGAAAACCGCCCGCTATGCTGTATTGGCAGCCCTGACCCTTGGCTGGAGTTGAGTCGCACGCGACACACGCCGTAACGCCAACAGCAAGTCCGAGGTTGAGCATCGGCCATGCCTCCGCGATACTGCGCAGCCTTCGCAACGGCCGTGTGCGGGGCCAATCGCAGAGCGAAGGAGTGATCTCAGTGGAGCTGCATCCGTGATGAAAAGGAGCGATCTGATCTGGACCCTGGTGGGTCTTGGAGCTGTTCTGCTGTCGTGCTACTTGCTCTATCACCAAGTGCGCAATATCTCGCTGGATGAAATCGCTGACAGCCTGCGCGCCATTCCGCGTCTGGACTGGCTGCTGGCCGCAGTAGCTACCCTCGGCGCTTACAGCGCCCTGGCCTGGTACGACCGCATCGCCCTGGCCCACCTGGGCAAAAAAATCCCCTGGCGCTTTATCAGCCTGTGCTCTTTCACCACCTATGCACTGGCTCACAACATCGGCGCATCGGTGTTCTCCGGCGCCCTGGTGCGTTACCGCGCCTACCGCACCAAAGGCATGACGCCGCAGGAAATCGGCATCCTGATCGTCTTCTGCTCCTTTACCTTCGCCCTCGGCACCATCCTCGCCAGCGGCTGTGTACTGGTGCTGGAGCCGGACCTGATCCACCGCGTGGCCAAGGTCACGCCGCTGGTCTCCGAGATCATCGGCGTGCTCCTGCTGCTGTTGGTTGCGCTCTATGTGCTCGGCTCCTGGCGGCATTTCAAGCCCTGGCACTGGGGCAAATTGCACCTCGAATACCCGCGCCTGGGGATTGTCGGCCGCCAGTTGTTGGCCGGCCCGCTGGAGCTGGCTTGCGCGGCGGCGATCATCTACTTCGCCCTGCCGGCTGAGCACAACCCTGGCTATCTGGTGGTGTTCGGGGTGTTCCTCGCCTCGTTCTCGCTGGCGCTGCTGTCTCACGCCCCTGGCGGCCTGGGTGTACTGGAAGTGACCTTCCTCGCGGCGATGCCCGAGCTGCCAGCGGCTGATGTACTCGCTGCGCTGATCGTGTTCCGCTGCTTCTACCTGCTGTTGCCGTTCGCCCTGTCGCTGCTGGTGGTACTGGGCTTCGAGTGGACGCAGTGGCAGAGCCGCCGCACCACCCCGGACAACTCACCACTACCCTGAGCCGAACAAACACCGGATAACCGGGGGCAGCATTGCGCCGCACACTCGCATAGAATGCGCGGCCGTTTTTGTGACCCTGCCCAGCATGACGGTCACCCTCCGGGTCGTCGCTATGCGACCCCACACAACCTCCGGTAATTGTTCAGGAACCGCGCGCCGCATGACTTTCTCCACTCCCGCCCGCGCCTGCGGCATCGACTTCGGCACCTCCAACTCCACCGTCGGCTGGCTGCGCCCCGACGCCGAAACCCTGATTCCCCTGGAAGACGGCAAGATCACTCTGCCCTCTGTGGTGTTCTTCAACCTCGAAGAACGCCGCCCGGTCTACGGCCGCCTGGCCCTGCAGGAATACCTGGAAGGCTACGAAGGCCGCCTGATGCGCTCGCTGAAAAGCCTGCTGGGCTCAAAGCTGCTGAAAAGCGAAACCACCGTGCTCGGCAGCGCCCTGCCGTTCAAGGACCTGCTCGGCTTCTTTATCGGCGAGCTGAAAACCCGCGCCGAAAACACCGCCGGCCGGCCGTTCGAGGAAGTGGTATTGGGCCGCCCGGTGTTCTTCGTCGACGATGATCCAGTGGCCGACCTGGAGGCGCAGAACACCCTGGTGGCGGTAGCGCACAAACTCGGCTTCAAGGATGTGTCGTTCCAGTACGAGCCGATTGCCGCCGCCTTCGACTACGAGTCCGGCATCAGCCGCGAAGAGCTGGTGTTGATTGTCGATATCGGCGGTGGTACTTCGGATTTCTCCCTGGTACGCCTGGCGCCCGAGCGCCGCACAGTGGCCGACCGGCATGCCGATATCCTCGCCACCGGCGGCGTGCATATCGGCGGTACTGACTTCGACAAACAA
>JBIHZW010000379.1:0-2969 GCA_044240245.1 Pseudomonas sp.
GCTGCTGCAAACCCCGCCGCCGAAAGAGCGTTATATGGGCGAGCCGCGCGCGCTGATCATTGCGCCGACCCGCGAGCTGGTGGTGCAGATCGCCAAGGACGCCGCCGATCTGACCAAATACACCGGTCTCAACGTGATGAGCTTTGTCGGCGGCATGGACTTCGACAAACAGCTCAAGCTGCTGGAATCGCGCTTCTGCGACATTCTGGTAGCCACCCCGGGGCGTTTGCTCGACTTCAACCAGCGCGGCGAAGTGCATCTGGATATGGTCGAAGTGATGGTGCTCGACGAAGCCGACCGCATGCTCGACATGGGCTTTATCCCCCAGGTGCGCCAGATCATCCGCCAAACCCCGATGAAGGGCGAACGCCAGACTCTGCTGTTCTCCGCGACCTTCACCGAAGACGTGATGAACCTGGCCAAGCAATGGACCACGGAGCCGGCGATCGTCGAAATCGAGCCGGAAAACGTCGCCAGCGATACGGTCGAACAGCACGTCTATGCCGTAGCCGGCAGCGACAAATACAAGCTGCTGTACAACCTGATCACGCAGAACGACTGGATTCGCGTGATGGTCTTCGCCAACCGTAAGGATGAAGTGCGGCGCATCGAAGAACGCCTGACCCGCGACGGCATCAGCGCCGTGCAGATGTCCGGCGATGTGCCGCAGCACAAGCGCATCCGCGCCCTTGAAGGCTTCCGTGAAGGCAAGATCCGCGTGATGGTCGCCACCGACGTGGCCGGCCGCGGCATCCACGTCGACGCGATCAGTCACGTGATCAACTTCACCCTGCCGGAAACCCCGGACGACTACGTGCACCGCATCGGTCGTACCGGCCGCGCCGGCAGCAGCGGCACCTCGATCAGCTTTGCCGGCGAAGACGACGCCTACGCCTTGCCTGCCATCGAAGCGCTGCTAGGCCGCAAAATCGCCTGCGAAATGCCGCCTGACGAACTGCTCAAGCCGGTACCGCGTAAGCACTGATCCATGCGCAACTAAAAAAGGCGAAGCCCTGCGGCTTCGCCTTTTCTATTTCAGCGTCCTGCACACCCGCTGTCAGGGTGCAAACAACTCCAGCTGCTCGTGTTTGCCGCGCAGGTCATGCAAACGCACACCAACACCAAGCAGACGCACAGCCTTGTTGCCACGGGCAAAGGCGGCGCTCATAAGCCGTGTATAGCTCTCCAGATCACGCCGCGCCCCGCCCTGCTCCAGGGTGGTCTGGCTGAAATCGTGGAACTTGATTTTGACGAAGGGCTTGTCCGGCCGATAACTCGCATCCAGCCGCTCCATTCTCGTGGCCAACTGCTCCAACAGCGCCGGCAACTGCTCCAGGCACGCGGCCAGATCCGGCAGATCCTTATCAAAGGTGTTTTCCACGCTGACCGACTGACGCCGACTGTCGTTATGCACAACTCGCTCATCAATCCCGCGCGCCAGGCCCCACAAACGCTCGCCAAAACTGCCGAATTCCTTGACCAACGCCAGCTTGTTCCACTCACGCAAATCGCTGCAGGTACGAATGCCCAAGCGCCCAAGTTTGTCGGCCGTGACCTTGCCTACGCCATGCAGTTTGCTCACCGGCAAGGCGGCAACAAAATCCTCAACCTGATCCGGGGTAATCACAAACAGGCCGTTAGGCTTCTTCCAGTCGCTGGCGATCTTGGCCAGGAACTTGTTCGGCGCCACGCCCGCCGAGACGGTGATATGCAGCTCCTGCGAGACCCTCCGACGAATATCCTGAGCGATACGCGTGGCGCTGCCGGCAAAGTGCGGGCTGTCGGTTACATCGAGGTAGGCCTCATCCAGCGATAAGGGCTCGATCAGCTCGGTGTAATCGCGAAAGATCGCCTGAATCTCCCGCGATACCGCCTTGTAGGCATCCATCCGCGGCTTGACGATTACCAGGTCCGGACACAACTTCAGCGCCTGCCCTGAGGCCATCGCCGAACGCACACCATAACTGCGCGCCTCATAGTTGCAGGTGGCAATCACCCCGCGCCGATCTGCCGAGCCACCGACCGCCAAGGGCTTACTGGCCAGACTAGGGTCATCCCGCATCTCGATTGCTGCGTAGAAGCAATCACAGTCCACGTGGATGATCTTGCGGCTGTTCATTGCCAAGCCCACCGATCCTGCGGCTACTGCTCGGCTGAGCTAACAGGCGCTGCCGGCTTCGCCTCGCTCGCCACATCCTCAGACTTACTTATATAAGACTGGATAATCAGGATGACGATCAGCATAAACGCAGCCAATGGCAGCAACTTGGTCTTCGCTGCCACGGCAGCGCCGCAACCCGGGCAGGTCTTGGCATCGGCTGGCACCTGAGCACCACAGGCTTTGCATTCAACGCTCATAACTTTCCTCCCATTTAATGGGCACGGACTCTAGCCCAACAGCCCGGTTGCGGGCTATGCCGAAAGCAAACCTGTCCACCCAATCAGGCTCTAGCACAGGCTTCTGCAGCGCAAAACTCGCCAGTGCACGGCTAAGCACCTGAATAAAAACAATTTCTGGCCACCTTTAGGTTGACAAGCAGCATTTAGACGCTAGAATTGGCGCCGCGGGATGGAGCAGTCTGGTAGCTCGTCGGGCTCATAACCCGAAGGTCGTCGGTTCAAATCCGGCTCCCGCAACCAGATACTCAAAAAGGCCACTCAATCGAGTGGCCTTTTTGCATTTCCGCCCAACCGATTTAAGTTATTGATTAAAAACCACTAATCAATTGACAAAGCACCGCCCCTGTATAGAATGGCCGGCGCGGGATGGAGCAGTCTGGTAGCTCGTCGGGCTCATAACCCGAAGGTCGTCGGTTCAAATCCGGCTCCCGCAACCAGATACTCAAAAAAGGCCACTCAATCGAGTGGCCTTTTTTGTTTCTACCGCCCGCTCCACCTAAGCATTTGATTAAGAACACTATTTTGTTGACAGCAGAAGATTTCTATATAGAATAGCCGGCGCGGGATGG
>JBIHZW010000418.1:0-2953 GCA_044240245.1 Pseudomonas sp.
TCGCCGATGGTAGTGTGGGGTTTCCCCATGTGAGAGTAGGTCATCGTCAAGCACCTATACCAAAACCCCCGATCAGGAAACTGGTCGGGGGTTTTACTTTGTGCCACGAAAAACAAACCAAGCGGGTGAGCCTTTGATAGGCAACCAAACAGTGCATCGTTATCATGCGTGCCTTATTGCTTGGCGGGACTCACATGCTTGCATTGTTAAAGCTTCTTCAAGACGGGCGTTTCCACTCCGGTGAGGCGCTTGGCGCGGCTTTGGGCGTGAGCCGCTCTGCTGTGTGGAAGCAGCTGCAGGCTTTGCAGGCTGAATTGTCGTTACCCTTGCACAAGGTGCGCGGGCGCGGCTATCAGCTGGCGACGCCGCTGCAGTTGCTGGATGCTGACTGGCTAAATGCTCAAGTGGATGCGCCGCAGTGGCGTGCGTGCGTTATGCCAAGTGTGGACTCGACCAATGCGGAGGCGCTGCGGCTTTTGCCAGAAGCGCAGAGGCTGCCGTTCTATGTGATCTCTGAGCGGCAAACCAGTGGGCGAGGGCGGCGGGGGCGTAGTTGGGTAAGTCCCTTCGGCGAGAATCTGTATTACAGCCTGGTTGTTCGTGTTGAGGGTGGCATGCGCCAGCTTGAAGGCATGAGCCTCGCTGTCGGCTTGGCGCTGCTGCAAGTTATTCGCGGCTTTGGCCTGGCTGAGGCGGGATTGAAGTGGCCCAATGATGTGTTGGTAGGTGAGCGCAAGCTGGCTGGCATCTTATTAGAGCTGTCTGGCGACCCGGCTGATGTGTGTCATGTAGTCATCGGGATTGGCTTGAATGTGAATATGCTCGACGCAGATCAGGGGGCTATTGGTCAGCCTTGGACTTCGATGCGTGCTGAGCTGGGGCGTCTGTTAAATCGCAATGAGCTAGTCAGTGAGTTGAATCGACAACTGTCGCGCTATCTGGATATTCAGTTGCGTGATGGTTTCGCAGCTTTGCAGGATGAGTGGCAGGCTTGTCACCTTTGGCAGGGGCGATCAGTTGCGCTAACAGCTGGCGGTGAGCCTATAGAGGGTGAGGTTTTAGGGGTGGATCGTTCTGGGGCCATTCGTCTTCGTGTTGATGGGGCTGAGCGAAGCTTTAGCGGCGGTGAGCTTAGCCTGAGGTTGCGTGATGATTCTTGAGCTCGACTGCGGTAATACCTTTATTAAGTGGCGCTTGCTGGGTGGTGGCAAGGCGACGGCAGATGTGGGCGGTGTTGTTGAGTCGGATCAGGCGCTTATAGAGGTTGTTCGCGAGCAAGCTGTGCAGCTGCGCGCCTGTCGTCTGGTGAGTGTGCGCAGCGACGAAGAGACTGCGCAGTTGATCTCGCTGCTTGAGCAGGCTTTTGCTGTCGAGTGTCGTGCGGCTCGGCCTGCTGTTTCCTTGTCGGGTGTGCGCAATGGCTATGAGCAGTACGAGCGCCTTGGGCTTGATCGCTGGCTTGCGGTGGTGGGGGCTTATCAGTTATCGCGCAAGGCTGCGCTGGTTATTGACCTGGGCACTGCGGTTACTTCGGATTTTGTGGGTGCAGATGGTGGGCACCAGGGCGGCTTTATTTGCCCGGGCGTGCCGCTGATGCGCACGCAGTTACGAACCCACACCCGCAGAACGCGCTATGACAGCGATGAGGCGGCCAGGGCGCTTGAGGATTTGGTGCCTGGGCGGGCGACTGCTGAGGCTGTTGAACGTGGATGCTTGTTGATGCTGCGCGGTTTTGTCAGTGGCCAGGTGGCTATGGCGGCAGAGCTGCTTGGCAGTGACTTTGATGTTTTCCTCACTGGCGGGGATGCACCGCTCGTGATGGATGTTATTCCGGGTGCGCGGGTTGTGCCGGATCTGGTGTTTATCGGCTTGGCGATCGCTTGCCCCATAGATTGAGGTCATGCATGCGCTGGATGTTCTTGTGGTTGGTTGTACTGAATCTGTTCTATTACGTGTGGCATCAGCAGCAGGCTCCTCTGCGGGTTACTGAAATTGCACCGCTAAATATGGCGCAAGACAGTAAACGCGATATTCGCCTGCTTAGTGAGTCGAGCGCGCCGCCGCGGCGAGAGGTTGCTGTGGCGCAACCTGCTGAGGCTGTGTGCTTGTTTCTCGGTAGTTTTGAGGTGATGGCGGATGCGTCTGCGGTTGAGCAGCGTTTGTTGAGTCTGGATATTCAGTCGCGCGTGCAGAGTATGGATGCAGCGGCCGGCGTCGATTACTGGGTGTATCTACCGCCGCTGGCTTCGCGGCAGGCGTCTCTGCGCCAGTTGCGCGAGCTACAGGCGCGCAAAATCGATAGTTACATCATTACCCAGGGCGATTTGGCCAACGGTATCTCCCTGGGCATCTTTCCGCGCAGCGATTCGGCGCAGAGTGTGATGCAGCGTTTGCGTGATGCCGGGTACGAGCCGTCCCTGCGTGAGCTGACGCGCGCGCATCGCAGTTTCTGGGTGCGTATCTCTCCGCAAAGTAGGCGTCTGGCGGATGATTCTTTGCTGCAGCGTTTGGCTTTTGACTTCAAAGGCTTAGAGCAGCAATTAATGCCTTGCGAAGGGGTTGCAAGCCCTCAATAGAATGCATAGAATGGCGCCCGCTTCGCAGGGTGGCGCTAACAAGTGTTCTGCGAAGTTGCTGTCAATGTAGCTAACCTCAGGTTTTTTAATGAGAAATTGCTTGACAGTAGGTCGGCATCGAATGAGAATGCCGCCCCGTTTGGAGGGATTCCCGAGTGGCCAAAGGGATCAGACTGTAAATCTGACGTCATCGACTTCGAAGGTTCGAATCCTTCTCCCTCCACCAGATTTAGCGAGAGCTGCAGGCTCCGCGGGTATAGTTCAGTGGTAGAACCTCAGCCTTCCAAGCTGATGATGCGGGTTCGATTCCCGCTACCCGCTCCAGCATTGTTGTTTTCGCAATGTGTTTTGCTCATGTAGCTCAGTTGGTAGAGCAC
>JBIHZW010000380.1:0-2952 GCA_044240245.1 Pseudomonas sp.
GCTTCGGCTACCAAGCCTCGGAGATCGTGCATATCGGCCAGGCGATCATGAACCAGAAGGGTGAGGCCAATACCATCAAGTATTTCGTCAACACCACCTTCAACTACCCAACCATGGCGGAAGCCTACCGGGTGGCGGCGTTCGACGGCCTCAACCGGCTTTTTTGAGCGGCTCCGGCCGGTGGCCTGAGCCGGCTGGGGATAACCCGTTCAGCGACTCCAGCGACTGGCGTTGGCCTAATCGCGAAAGTTTCTGATCAGGCTTAACGAAAAACCGGCCCTTGCGGCCGGTTTTTTCGTTTCTGTAGCTGGGGCTATCCGGGAGGTTATTCCAGGGTCGCCACGGCGAGGCCGGGAAAGTCGGTGATGATGCTGTCCACACCGAAGTCTGCCAGGCGGCGCATCAGTGCAGGTTCGTTGACTGTCCACACCGAGACATGCAAACCGGCTTTCTGCGCCTTGAGCAGACGCTCTGGAGTGCACAACGTCCAGTTCAGGGCGAGCAGGTGGCAGCCGTAATGCTTGGCCACTTTCAATGGGTCGAGCCAGGCGTATTCGGCGACCAGCCCGCGTTGCAGATGTGGAGTCAGGCGTTGTAAGGCGCCAAGCACTTCGCGGGAGCTGGAGGTTACGGTGACCTTGTCAGTCAGCTTGTAGCGCTCGGCCAGTTCGGCAATCGCCTTGACCATCCGCGCCGAACGAACCTTCGAGGCGCTTTTGACTTCCAGTTGCCAGTGCTCGAAATCGCAGTGCTGGAACAGCTCTTCCAGCCGTGGGATCGGGCAGGGGGTGACTGCGCCAGGGCCGCCTTTGCGCGCGTCATAGGTCACCAGCTCGGCGGCGTCATGCTCGACTACCTTGCCGCGGTGGCCGGTGGTGCGCTTGAGGGTCGGGTCGTGAATCACCATCAGCTCGCCATCGCGTGACAGGTGCAGATCCAGCTCGCAGCGGCGTACGCCATGCTTCAGGCATTGCTGGAAGCTGGCCAGGGTGTTTTCCGGCACCTCGCCTTTGGCGCCGCGATGTCCATAGATGACTGTCACTGTTGCTCCTTGTCGGGCAGGGCTGCGCCGGGCTGATGATGACGCACGCTGTTGATCACGTGTTTGTGCTCGAAGTAGACGCTGAACTCGCGGTAATCCCAGCGGGTGATCGGCGGGTTGCCAACACTGGGGTGCTCTTCATCGGCCAGGCCGAAACGCTCGAGCACGGCGCGCTGGGATTCGCCGAACTGCGGCAGCTGTAGCGCACTGCCGCCTTGCTGGCCGATAGGAATTTGCAGGGTATCGGCGTAAGCGCCGAGAGGCAGGAACAGGGCGAGAAGCAGAAACAGACGGGGCATGGTGGCTCGCTATCAGGGTTGCAGAGGTTGCTCGCGGGCCTGGCGACGCTCCAGGGCCTGGCGTTGCAGGATATGCCGGGCAAGTAGCTGGCGTTGAGCATCGCTCAGGGCTTCGAATTCTGCGCCAATTTCAAATTGCTGCGAGGGCAGTGGTTGGCAATGCACCACCTTGGCCCTTAGCAGCAGGCCCAGGGCCTGCGGCATCAGCACCATCTTCACCGCCAGGTGCGCGCCGGTTGCCACGGGCTGGGGGTTATTGAAGCTGACGCCGCCCTCGGACAGGCTAACCTTGCGTGGCGTACCAATGTCGCGCAACAGGCTTTGTGCCACCGCCTGGCCGAGCAGATCGATGCGCTTGTTCATTACTTTGAGGTAATTGGCCAGGGTGCGATCACGTTCGGTGATGTGCCGCAGCAGATGCTGCGACTCGAAGTCCATCAGGTGCAGATCGCTAAGCAGGTTGAACAGCGGGGAGCTGTCGTGAAGCTCGTCACTGGCCAGGGCTTCTGCGCCCGAGAGCAGGGTGAATTCCAGTGCGATCGTATCGTCGATACGATAGTATTCGCGGCGATCATCTTCATCTTGAGTCGGCATGGCGAACCCATGGCAGCAGTAGTGGTCAGAGTGTAAGGCTGCTCGCCAAGCCCCGCCACAAGGACGTTTCTTTTTCCCTCGAATCAGCCCCGACATGTTCAGACCTCTGTTCGTATTTATCGGCACGCGCTACACGCGGGCCAAGCGTCGCAACCACTTCGTATCCTTTATTTCCCTGACCTCGATGATCGGGCTGGCACTTGGTGTGTTGGTGATGATTCTGGTGCTGTCGGTGATGAACGGCTTCGACCATGAAATGCGCACCCGCGTGCTCGGCATGGTGCCGCACGCCACGGTCGAGAGTGCTACGCCGATCAAGGACTGGCGCAGCCTGGCCGAGCGGGCGCAAAGCAACCCGCAGGTGCTTGCGGTTGCGCCCTTTAGCCAGATGCAGGGCCTGCTGACTAACGACGGCAAGGTGCAGAAAGTGCTGATCAATGCGGTCGATCCGCTTGAAGAAGCCAAGGTCTCGATCATCGGCAACTTCTTCAAGCAGGGCCGCCTGGAGGATCTGCAACCCGGCAAGTTCGGCATGGTGCTGGGCGACAAGGCAGCGGCCAAACTCGGCGTTGGCCTGGGTGACAAGGTCACCTTCGTCGCCCCGGAAGTCACTGTTACTCCAGCCGGTATGTTTCCGCGCCTCAAGCGCTTTACCGTGGTTGGCATCTTCCATGTCGGCGCCGGCGAGATCGACGGTCACCTGGCTCTGACCCATGTACAGGATCTGGCGCGTTTGCAGCGCTGGCAGGCCGATCAGGTGCAGGGCATTCGCCTGAAATTCGCCGACCTGTTCGAAGCCCCACGCACTGCCTGGGCGCTGGCGCAGACGTTGGGCGAGGGTGATTACTACGCCCGCGACTGGACCCGTACCCACGGCAACCTGTACCAGGCGATCCGCATGGAGAAGGCGATGATTGGCCTGCTGCTGCTGCTGATCGTCGCGGTGGCCGCCTTCAACATCATCTCCACCCTGGTCATGGTGGTCACCGACAAGAAGGGCGATATCGCCATTCTGCG
>JBIHZW010000382.1:0-2923 GCA_044240245.1 Pseudomonas sp.
CATTGCATTGAGTTCCGTTGTCACCGAACTGACAATTTTCAGTGGCGCGGTTAATCGAAGCCTGAAAAACCCAGCTGCCACCGGAGTTACTCATTCTAAAGCAACCCACAACTGAGGCGTTTGGGTCTGCTGCGGTGCAATTAGTGCCATTAGCACAAACCTGCGCCTGATAGATCGATGTATCCATCGTCAAACGACAGGCTTCAATTTGTGATGAGGCACGGGCCAATGTTGAGTAAGAGGGATGATAAAAAGTAAGCGTTGAAGCAAACACCAATTGCCCCCACCCCATGAGGGTGAGAGCAAGCAGCAAACGAAGGCTAATAGCCGCGCGCATCTATTAGCCTCCTGGCCTGTTAAGCCCCAGCTGCGCCGAAGACGCTGCGAGCCAGTTTGAACAGGGCCAAGGTGCCGCGAATCACCCCGAACAGGATGGCACCGGCAGCCACCAGGGTGCCGAAGGCGGTGGCCAGATCGGTGAAGACTTCCAGCAACTCAGGTGGAACGGTGATGGCCGCGTTTGCAGAACCCGCCGTCAGGGCAGCGGAACTGGCCAGGAAGAGAGCCACGGCTTTGCCGCCCAGTGCTTTACCGACACTGGTGCCTTCTTGCTGTACGAGCTGGCCGCCACGAATGGCGACTTCTTTCTTGCTTTGGTACATAGGTACATCCTCAGCTTGTTGATGCGTCTATCAGTTCTTTCCAGCCGAGCCGGAAAGCACCCCAGGCGACGCCGATACCCAGGGAACCCACGAGGAGCCCAGCGATAACGAGGTATTGCCCCCAGGTGAAAGCCATAGCCCGTTACCTCTGATGCCCGTGAATCAAACCAAGGGCCATGATGGTCACGACGCCTTGAATGAACTGGAGCGCCCAGAGGTCGCCCAAGGTGATGCTGGCTAAATAGCTGTCCATACCTGATGCCTCCGGGGTTGTGCGTGGCCTGCTGCAGGACGCTTAGTCGCCAGCCGGTGATGGCTGGCTAGCTTGAGTGGCTAAAGCGTCTTTGCAGTCAGGGCACACGCAGTAATCAGGGGCCGTGCTGTTGTCCGTGAAGTGGTCGCTGTGATCGACAGGCATGTGGTGCAGCTGACCCATTGGGCCTAGGCACTCATCGCACAGCACACGGTCACGGATCAGCACGGCGGTCAGCCTTATGCCTTGGCCGGGTCAGCGGGCTTGGCCTGCTGCTGGGCATTGGCTTGTGGAGCAGCAGCGCGGGTCGGTTTGGGGTCTACCGCTTCGATGTGCAGGGCGAGATTTTTGCCCTTGTTCTGGCCGCCACGGGCGACGTCGAAGGTGATGCGCACCAATTGCAGCGGTTCGAACTGGGAGCCGGCGTTAAACACTTCGTCGGCGGCGTCTTCGGAAATGGCCATGCCGATGATGGACAGGCCGTGTTCGGTCTTGCCGTCCGGCTCATCGCCGTAGAAGACCTTGGCGTATTTGGTGTCTTCCACCTGGGTCATCTGGGTGCCGAGAAATGCAACTTCCATAGTTGAACGTGCCATCGGTATTTCCTCTTTTCAGTTGCGCGTTAGTGCGCGGTTTTGCCTTTCTGCAGGCCGAGCGATCCCGAGCAGGTGAACTCTTAAAGTTCGAATCTGCTGGGTTGTTTCGGCTTGCCGGGGTTAAAGCCGGGTGATGCGTTGAACTGTTATGCGGTGGACACCAAGGGCCTCGCCCTTGTCATCCCGTTTCGCCACCCGCGCCCGCGACTGGTAAACCAGCCCCGGACACAGGCGGCGATCTACTGGGTGGGTCGGTCTTGCTGTGAATGGCGACCAGTGCAGCGAACATGCCGCAGGTGAAGCCGTGGAGTTCGGCGCGGGTATAGGCCTGTAGTGGATCAACATTGCTGCGAGAGGCCGGGGGGCGATCCAGGCGGCCCAGGCAGTAGCCGATAGTCAGGCAGGCAATCGCAGCCAGAAACGCAACAACCATAGGCATATCGTCAAAGCCGCTCATGCGCTCACCCCACCAGTTGAAAAGGTTCGTGCAGCGGCACGAAAGGCACGGGCTTGCCGATGTTTTCCACAACG
This sequence comes from Pseudomonas sp., assembly GCA_044240245.1. GTDB lineage: Bacteria > Pseudomonadota > Gammaproteobacteria > Pseudomonadales > Pseudomonadaceae > Aquipseudomonas. The sequence goes on from JBIHZW010000382.1 coordinate 2,043, forward strand.
CTCCAATACTTGGGGGGTCGGTCGCTTGGCGTGTGTTTCGCGCAGGTAAAGGCCGGGGTGATTTCCCACTGGGAGAGCAAGGGCGTCCAGGCACCAGCGACGAGGCGCATCTTGAGTGTACGAACGGGTCGGGCAGACGCGGGGCGGCATTGGTCGCAGGGTGTGGACGGGCAAGGATCGGGCTTGGCCATCTCGGCCTTTGACCAGCAGACAGAGCAGTCGCAGTTCTCGGGATGCTCTAGGCGCATGATTCATAGCCCACCCCACAGTTTGATGATGCGGAAGTGTTCCCGCGCCTCTTGCTGGGCGATCACGGATACCAGCGGATCGTCTGCGACCACTTCCGCTACCACCCGATCAATAAAGCGGTGGCATTCACGGCGTGAGCCACCACGGAAGCAACGGTGCCAGCGCTTTTGATGGGTGGAGCCATGAAAGGCAGCAACTTCGACAACGCAGGGGGCGTTACTCATCGGCGTAATCCCCGGCGCAGAACACGGTTTTGCCCCGGTCGAGGTCGCGGCGGATGCGGTGGAGGTTGATTACACGGCGGCGGCCGATCTTGATGGTGGGAACGGTGGAGGTCTCAACCCAGCCACGTACAACGTCAGGCGTGATCAGCTCTGTACCGAGCATGTCGACCAGAACCTGTTGTGAGCAAAACGGCGCGTCACGGAAATCGGTAACGCGCTCGGGGTTACCTTCGATGTTGAGCCCTACTACACCTGACTGTTCCATAGTTTCTGCCCTATACTCGTCCAATCAATAGACTCAGATACTTGAGTCAAATTATTTGAACAAACTATATGTTCTGATCGCGCATCTTTCAAACTATTTGAGCAAGATACTTATAATTAATGAGCACAATAAACGAACGCGTT
>JBIHZW010000383.1:0-2913 GCA_044240245.1 Pseudomonas sp.
GGTGTTGTCGCTGAAGCAGTCGTGCTCGTCTTCGGTGGAGTTGGCTTCCAGCGCGACTTTCATACGCTCGCCTGCCAGTTCGCCGAGGGACAGGCTGCCCATGCCGAAGAGCATTTTGCGCAGGCCGTTTTCAGCTGTGTCGGCTTCCAGTGTGGCGCGGTAGTTGTCGGTTTTGCCGGCTTGCCACTGCACAACCATGGCATCAAGGTCGCTGACCAGCAGGTCGGCGGCGGCTTTGATAAAGGCGCGGCGGCGCTCGTTGTTGCCGCCAGTGGCGCCTTCACCCACGACGAAATCGCTGGCTGGACGCTCGCCGGCACCAGGGCCGCTGCCGTTCAGGTCTTGGCCCCACAGCAGGAATTCGATGGCGTGGTAGCCGGTGGCGACGTTGGCTTCGGAGCCGCCCAGCTCATTCAGGTTAGCCAGCAGTTCTGGGGTGATGGTGGTGACGTCGAGCTTGTCTTCGCCGACCTGCAGTTCGGTGTTGGCGATGATATTGGCCTGTGCACCTGGGTTGCCCAGAGCGTGTTGGTAATCCTTGGCGACGTAGTCGATCAGGCCTTCGTCCAGCGGCCAGGCGTTCAGCTGGCCTTCCCAGTCGTCGACCACGGCGTTGCCGAAGCGGAACACTTCAGTCTGCATGTAAGGCACACGGGCAGCCAGCCAGGCTTCGCGGGCGGCTTTCAGGGTGTCGTCATTCGGGTTGGCGAGCAGGGCATCGATGGCGCCTTGCAGGGTTTTGCCGGTGCTGGCAGCGTCGCTGAATACGGCCAGGGCCAGGTCGGCGTAGTGGCTGACCACTGCTTTGCTGGCGGCTTCATCGACTTGGCTGGTGGCGGCTACCGGAGCGCTGGCGCTGCTGGCGGCAGGTGCGGCAGCTTGGGTGGCTGGTGCTTTGTCTTCACCGCAACCGGCGAGTGTAATGGCGATGGCAAGTAGGCTGGCAGAGGCCAGGGGCATACGGAGCATGGCGGAATCCTTTGCTGGTGAGAGTAAGCACCCAAGCAAGCGGGCGCAAAAACCGAAACATAATGCGAAAGATTTTCATTTTGCGCAAAGGGTCAATGCAGCTTTTTCACCGCGAGCTGTGGGCAAAGTCTGCGATCGGGCAATTCGATAGGGCTAAAATGCCAGCACAGCTGCCTTCAAGAACCACTCAGGAGTTCCGCATGAGCCTTACCAGTGTTGTCGTCATTGTGCTGTTGGTCCTGCTCACGGCTTATGCCGTGGTGCTCTACAACGCGCTGGTGCGTTTGAAGCACGGCGTGAGCAAGGCCTGGTCGAATATCGATGTGATGCTCAAGCAGCGCCATGAGGAGTTGCCCAAGCTGGTGGAAACCTGCAAGCAGTACATGCAGCACGAGCGCGGTACGTTGGAAGCGGTGATTGCCGCGCGCCAGGCAGTTTCCAGCGCCCAGGCCAAAGGTGACATGAATGCCCTGGGCAAGGCCGAGACGGGCCTGCGCGCCGGCCTGGGTCAGCTGTTCGCTCTGGCGGAGAACTACCCGGAGCTGAAAGCCAATGAGAGCTTCCAGCATCTGCAGCAGCGTATCAGCGGGCTGGAAAATGGTATTGCCGACCGCCGCGAGCTGTACAACGATGCGGTTAACCTGAACAACGTGCGCATCGAGCAGTTTCCCGACGTGATCATCGCTCGCGCTTTCGCTTTCAAGGAGGCGGCGCTGCTGGAGTTCAGCGAGGGCGAGAAAGCCGATGTCGACCTCAAGTCGCTGTTTGGCTAAGCCGTGGATATTCAAGGACAGGTTGTCGGGCTGGCCTGCAGCGTGGCGGTCAGCGCGGGCGGGGCGTGGTGGTTCTTGCGGCGTTTCTCCCAGGCGCGGCATCTGCTCGATACTCCAACTTCGAAGATTCGTTCGGCGGCTCAGGGCTATGTCGAGTTCTATGGCGTACTGCATGACAGCGCTGAGCCTCCACTGCTCGGCCCGCTGACCAATACGCCCTGCCTGTGGTGGCGTTACAAGATCGAGGAATACACCTCAAGCGGCAAGAAACGCAGTTGGCGCACCCTGGAAAGCGGCAGTAGCGAGGCGTTGCTGCGACTCGACGACAGCACCGGCAGTTGCTTGGTCGACCCGCGCGGCGCGCAGGTGCGGCCGCTGACCCGTGAAGTCTGGAAAGGCAGCTTGCGTCATCCGCTGGGCGCGGCGAAAACCGGTTGGCGCGCGCTGTTCAGCAATGATGAGCGCTATCGCTATACCGAGGAGCGGTTACATGCCGGTCAGCCGCTGTACGCCATTGGTGATTTTCGCAGCAGCGGTGGCGGTCGCCAGGGCCTGGATCTGCCGGCCGCTCAAGGTGCAGTAATTCGCGAGTGGAAGGGCGACTTCGGCGGCCTGCTTCAGCGCTTTGACAGTGACGGCAATGGCCAGCTGGATGAGCGTGAATGGCAGCGCGTGCAGCTGGCTGCGAGCCTGGAAGCCGAAGACCGGCATCGTCGGCAAAGCACCCAGCCGGTGCAGCATCATCTGACCAAACCGCGTGAGGCGCAGCCGTTTATTCTTTCCTGCGCCGGTGAGGATGAGCTGGTGCGTCAGTTCTACTGGCAGGCGGCTGGCGGTGTAGTGCTCTGTCTGGCCGGCGCGCTGGCAGCGGCCTGGTTGCTCGGCATCAACAGCTTCTAGTGGAAAGAGCTGCGCAAGAAAAAGCCCGCCAATTGGCGGGCTTTTTCTTGGGTGTCAGGCGTCAGAGGGTGGCGGGGTTGGCGGCGCTGTTCAGCCGTCGCGCCTGCTTCAGGTAGGCGGTCAGCTCACGCGCCGGCAGCGGCTTGCTGTACAGGTAGCCCTGACCCTCGTTGCAGCCCTGGGCGATGATGTAAGCCTCCTGCTCAACGGTTTCCACACCCTCGGCGATGACCTGCATGCCGAGGCTCTTACCCAGCTGGATGATGGCGCG
>JBIHZW010000119.1:0-10296 GCA_044240245.1 Pseudomonas sp.
GCTGCATGGCTATGAAGAGCGCCTGACCAGCGACATCTACCCCGCCGACTACGGCTGGGCGGTGAACTGGGATGAGCCGGACGTGCGCGCCAGCTGGTACCACAACATGTCCTCGGTGTTGCAGGCCGGGCCGTGTGTGCGCACCAACCAGCTGGATTTTGATGAGGAGGTGGTGTTCAAGGCCCAGCAGTATCTGTATGACCACGTGCGCGGCGATGGCGAGCAGCCCTTCTGCCTGACCGTGTCGATGACTCACCCGCATGACCCCTACACCATCCCAACCGAGTTCTGGGACCTCTATCGCGATGAGGACATCCCGCTACCGCGCCACACCATCGCGCAGGCCGAGCAGGACCCGCATTCGCAACGCCTGATGAAGGTCATCGACCTGTGGGACAAACCGCTGCCCGAGCAGAAGATCAAGGATGCACGGCGCGCCTACTTCGGCGCCTGCAGCTACATCGACAGCAATATCGGCAAGCTGCTGAAAACCCTCAAGGACTGCAACCTGAGCCATAACACCATCATCGTGTTCTCCGGCGACCACGGCGACATGCTTGGCGAGCGCGGCCTCTGGTACAAGATGCACTGGTTTGAAATGGCCGCACGGGTGCCGCTGCTGGTGCATGCACCCAAGCAGTTCGCCGCGCACCGGGTAAGCCAGAACGTATCGACCATGGACCTGCTGCCGACTTTGGTGGAACTGGCCGGCGGCACGCTGCAAGCCGATCTACCGCTGGACGGCCGCTCGCTGCTGGCGCACCTCGAAGGTCGCCAAGGCCACGATGAAGTGATTGGCGAATACATGGCCGAAGGCAGCATCAGCCCGCTGATGATGATCCGCCGCGGCGAGTGGAAATTTATCTACTCCGAGCTTGATCCCCTGCTGCTGTTCAACCTGCGTCACGACCCGCAGGAGCGCGAAAACCTCGCCGAAGCCCCCGAGCACCAGAGCCTACTGGCCGACTTTATCAACCAGGCGCAGGCGCGCTGGGACATACCAGCGATTCATCAGGCCACCCTGGCCAGTCAACGCCGCCGGCGCTTCGTCGCCAGCGCTCTGACCCACGGCCGCCTGACCAGCTGGGACCATCAACCGATGGTCGACGCCAGCCAGCAATACATGCGCAACCACATTGATCTCGACGACCTCGAACGTCGCGCCCGTTTCCCGCAACCCTGATTGCAAGCCACTGCCGTGCAAGAAAGCATTTTTACGACCTCGCGAGCTAGAGCCATGCAAGGCAAAGGCAGGCGAGGAAGCGCAGTGTACGAGCTGTACATGAGCATTCCGAGCCTGGCTTTAACGCCGCAGGGCCGACGCGCAGCAGGTCGTAGAAAGGCTTTTGACCATAACTAATAATTCAAGGAGACACATGCCATGCACAGATTCAGCACAGCACTTATCGGCGGCCTGTTACTGACCGCCAGTAGCTATACCCTCGCCGAAGACGCCAGTTGCGCCACGGTGAAGCTGGGCGATCCGGGTTGGAGTGATATCGCCGTGACTAACGGCATCGCCAGCTTCCTGCTCGACGGCCTGGGCTACAAGGCGCAGCCGCAGACCCTGGCAGTGCCGATCATCTTCGCCGGGTTGCAGAAAGGTCAGGTGGATGTGTTTCTCGGCAACTGGATGCCGGCGCAGCAAAGCAATTACGACAAGTTCGTCAGCACAGGCGAAGTCGAGCAGGTGGTGGAAAACCTCAGCGGCACCGAATACACCCTGGCGGTGCCCACCTATGCCTATGAGGCTGGGGTGAAGACCTTTACCGATCTCGATCAGCATGCCGAAAAGTTCAGCCACAAGATCTACGGCATCGGCTCCGGGGCACCGGCCAACGAGTCGATCCAAAAGATTATTGCCGCCGACGAATTCGGTCTTAAGGACTGGAGCCTGGTCGAATCCAGCGAGCAGGCCATGCTGGTGCAGGTCGGCCGCGCGGTGAAGCGCGAGCAGTTTGTGGTGTTCCTCGGCTGGACCCCGCACCCGATGAACGTGCAGTACGACATGCGCTACCTCAAGGGCGGCGAGAAGTACTTCGGCGCCAGCGGCAGCGTCAACACCCTGGTTCGCAAAGGCTATGCCGCGCAGTGCCCGAACGTCGGCAAATTGCTGAGCAACCTGAAGTTCACCCAGGAGATGGAGAACGCCATCATGGATCAGGTGCTGAGCAAACAGGCCAGCAACGATGAAGCGATCAAGGCCTGGCTCAAGGCCAATCCGGCGGTTGTCGCTGACTGGCTCGAGGGCATTACCAGCCGCAGCGGCGGTGATGGTCTGGCGGCGGTCAACGCAAAGCTTTGAACCTGCTGGCTTGATTCCCTAAAGTAGACGGGCCGCTGCCCTGCAGCGGCTTTGTCCATCGTCTGCACAAGAAGCCGCCCATGTTGCTCCACCGCCTTCAGAGCCTGCTGCCTTTTCTGCGCTGGCTACCCCACTGCAGCAAACGCAGTCTCGCTAAAGATCTGTTGGTGGGGCTGAACGGTGCCATCCTCGCGCTGCCGCAATCCATCGCCTACGCGCTGATCGCCGGGCTGCCACCGCAATATGGTCTGTATGCGGCCATCGTGCCGGTGCTGATCGCCTGCCTGTGGGGCTCGTCCAGTTACCTGATCTGCGGGCCGACTGCGGCGATTTCCATCGTGCTGTTCAGCAGTGTCAGCCCCATGGCGACACCGGGCAGCGACGACTTTATTGCCCTGATTCTGCTGCTGACGCTACTGGCCGGCGTTTGCCAATGGCTGCTCGGCCTGCTGCGTTTCGGTGCGCTGGTGAATTTCGTATCGCATTCGGTGGTGCTCGGCTTCACCCTCGGTGCGGCGCTAGTGATCGGTATCGGCCAGTTGCCCAACCTGCTTGGCCTGACAGTTACAAGCCAAGCCACGGCGCTGATGAGTCTGCTTAGCCTGGGCGAGCACCTGGCCGAGAGTGACTGGCGCACCCTGGCTGTAGCGCTTTTCACCTTGAGCATCAGCATATTGAGCAAACGCTTGTGGCCGCGTGCTCCGGCCTTACTTATCGGCATTGTCGCCGCCAGCCTGCTGGTCATGGCCTGGCCTGAGCAGCTCGGTGCAATTGCCCTGGTCAGCCGTTTTGAAGGCAGCCTGCCGCCCTTCGCCCTGCTGGATTTCAACCTGCCCCATATCCTGCAACTGCTACCCGCCGCCGTGGCCTGTGGTTTACTCGGCCTGGTCACCAGTCTGTCGATTGCCCGCGCCCTGGCGGACAAATCCCAGCAACCGTTCGATGCCAATCAGGAAGTCCGCGCCCAGGGTCTGTCTAACATCGTCGGGCCCTGGTTTAGCGGCTCGCTGTCGGCCGGTTCTTTCACCCGCTCGGCGCTCAACCTGCAAGCCGGCGCCTGCTCACCGATGGCCGGGGTGTTTGCTGCCCTGCTGGTGGCGCTGTTTGCCCTGTATGGCAGCCGCCTGTTTGCCTACGTGCCAATCCCCGCCATGGCGGCGAGCATCCTGCTGATCTGCTGGGGGCTGTTCGATATCAGCGCGGTAAAAGCGCTGCAGCGAGTCAGCCGCAGCGAGTTTCTGGTGATGCTGCTAACTGTGCTGGCAACCCTGGTGCTGGAGCTGCAGAGCGCCATCTATGCCGGCGTACTGGCCTCACTGATCGTCTACCTCAAGCGCACCTCGCAGCCGCGCGTGCGCCAGTGGCAGGACGGCGAGCAGGAATGGCTGTGTATCGAAGGCTCGATCTTCTTCGGCGCCTGCCACTACCTGCAGCAGAGGCTGCAACGCAGCTCCGCGCGCTGGGTGATGATCGATGCACGGCATATCAACTTTATCGATTTCGCCGGCATCGCCATGCTGCATCAGGAAGCCCGCCGCCTGCACAAACAGCAGCGCCACCTAGTGCTGCACCATGCGCGGCCGCATGTGATTGCCGAAATCCACAAACTTGAAGGCAGCGAACACTGCCCGGTGCAGTTCGCCTGAGCGGCTTAAGCGCAGCCGCGCAGGCCGGAAAGCTTCCGACCTGCGTGAACCCAATCTGCAAGGGCTGCAGATTGGCAGCACGTATCAGCGCTGCGAGGCCATGTCCTGGCTGATGATGATTTCCACCCGCCGATTCATCTGCCGGCCTGAAGCCGATTCATTGCCGGCAACCGGCATGCTTTCGCCCTTGCCGGAAGCGCCCAGGCGGCTTGGGGAGACGCCCTGGCTGGTGAGGTAATTCATCACCGAATCAGCGCGACGCTGCGACAGGCTCAGATTCGCCTCCTCACCACCGACGTTATCGGTATGCCCTTCAATCAACACCTGGCGCTCAGGATTCTGGCTGAGAAAAATCGCCAGCTTGCCAAGGTTATTTGCCGTGCCTGCGCGCAGCTCGGAACGCCCGGTGGCGAATAGCAGGTCGCCCAGGGTCATGACCAGGCCACGCTCGGTTTCCTTGGCATTCAACTCGTCAATTTGACGCTGCAGCTGGCTGTTTTCCCGCTGCGCCTGATCGGCCTCGCGGGTGCGGGAATCCAGGCGCGCGCCTTCGCGCTGTTCGCTGAGGATTTTGCGCTGATCTTCATAGAAGCGCGTCTGCGCCAGGGCCATGGCTATTTCCACTTTGCGGTCGGCCATCACCACCAGATGCTGGCCCAGGGCCTGCTCTTCGTCCTGATCCTTGCGCGGCTGTTCGGCGACGATCACCGCATCCTCGGCGGCCTTGAGTGCTACCGGCGCGCGGGTATTCAACTGCGGATCGGCCTGCAACCGGGTGAGCTTGCTGCGGGCATCGGCAGCGCCTTGCGGCATGCTCGGCTTGGCGGCGCAACCGGCCAAGGCCAGGCTGATCGCGCTGACCAGCAGCAGGTGCTTAGCGTTATGGGCAAGGTTCATTGTTGAGCTCCCGTGTTGCGTTGCATTTCCTGTTTCAGGCTGTTGGTGCTTTTTTGCATTTCGTCATTGACCACCTTGGCCTTGGTCGCCTGTGATTTGGCCAGGGCCAGCTCGGCCTCTACCCGCGACTGATCTGCCAGGCGCTCGGCGAGCAGCATTTCTTCACGCTGCACGGCCAGGTTGGCGGCGGTTAGTTTCTCCCGCGCAACGCCCAATTCCGGCGAGGCGAAGTCCGCGACGCGGGCCTGTTCGGCGTTGCTGATCGCCGATTCGGCGGCTTGCAGCGCCTGGCTAGGTGGCAGCGGCGGCGAGGCGCAGGCGCTAAGTAGCAGCAGCCCGGCAGACAGGCCGGCCAGACGCAATGCAGCCATGCCATCAACGATGGATGAAGTCCTGTTCATAGGAATGTCCTCAAAAACAATTACGGATAAGCACGTTGCAGCTTTCGCCGCACACGGGCCCAGGTGGGCTAAGCCACAGCGCTCTATCAGCGCGGCAGACAGCATTCTCGGTCGCTAGGGCATGGCACTCTGCGCCAGGCTCATGGCAATCAGCAGACTGCTCACGGCCAGCCCGGCATAGGCAATGGCAAACGCCAGCAAGAGCGGGCGGTAATGGATGTTCATCGCGCATCTCCGGCGATAAATGCACAGGCAGGTACAGGCTGAATTCCAGCTTTAACCGCTGCATTCACAACATGGATGCAGCTGTAGAGGGACAATCGCAGTGCTGCCCAGACGTGTCCGTGCGCTGTCGCGCTTAAGCGGGACAATCAGTGAGATTGCGGTTGTTCCTCCGTACGCCGGCGCACAGACACGGGCATTAGCGCTGCTTAAGCTGAAGATCGGTCGTCGACGACGGCTTACGATCAGGAGCAGCAAGATGGACCTCTATCGCCACCACGTTTCGGGCTTCTTCACCCAACGCAGCACCGCCGAACAGGCGCTGGCCCAGTTGATTCAGCGCGGCATGCACAACGAGCAGTTGGAGATAGTGGCCAGCAATGCCGATGCCCCGCCCGCCCCTGCGCCACAGGGGAAAAGCAATAAGGTGCTCAAGGATATGCTGGTCGATATCGCCATTGGCGCCGGCATTGGTATCGGCATCGGCGCGTTGATCGCGGTGGCGCTGATTGTCAGCGAAGCCAGCCTGTTCCGCGCCAGCCCCATGCTCGCACCCTTCACCCTGATGGGCATGGGTGGCTTTATCGGCGGCTTTCTTGGCAGCGTGATCGGCGCATCATCCAGCGCTGGCCAGCATCACGGACGCTTTGCCAAGCTGGTGAGCAAAGCCATTACCCATGGCGATGTGGTGCTGGTGGCACAAACCCACAACGAGCAGGAAACCCGCATGGCCCGCGAGGTGATCAGGGCCACTTCCGGCCTGGTCAAGGACGTCAACATGGCCGATGCCACCGCGCTACAGACGCAGCGCTGAGCCCAGAAGCTTACTGAGTCAGGGTCAGCAGAATATCGGCATACCAGGTGCAGTTGAGTCCCAGGGCCTCGTCCAGTTCGAGGTCCCGACTGCCCAGATCAAGCCGCGCCGAATGCACGCCCAGCAGCACCCATGGCAACTCACCATCCACATTGTCCGGCGTGCGCATCACCACTGGCGCGCCACTGGTGCCGCGATGGGTGCGGGCATCGGTAAGAAAGTAACCCTGGCCCTGAAAACGCAGGCCGAATGACGACGCCACCACGGCATGCCGCACCACCGCAATATGATGCAGGGTGTCGTGAAAGCCTAGGGGAAAGCCCACCACCAGCAAGGAGGTGCCGACCTCAACCGGGGTTTGCGGCTGCAGCAGGTGCTCCGGGGTAAAGGCGTGATAAACCATGCCCTTAGGCAGCGCCGCACGCTCGATCTCCAGCACCGCCACATCCACCTCACCGGCGCCATCGCAGCCCTGCCGCCAGAGGCTTTTGCCATCGCGATACAGCGGCATGGAGAAGCCCGTGGTCTGCGCCACATTGTGCAAATCGGTGTGCACTTCGATCTCGATACGATCGGGAAAATGCTGGCTCGGCTCATCGACCATCACATGCCGACTGGTCACCAGAAACAGGCGCTCGTCACGGGCGAAGTAAAAGCCGCTGGCGTTGGTCAACAGCTGTTGACCGGCATAGGTACAGACGCGTGCAGCTGCCAGCAGCACAGGTTCGATCATCGACATTGCGGCATATCCTTGAGTTGGCCAGAACAGGCCCATGAGGCTCTAAACAGAGCAATTGCCACGCCACATAAGCTGCGTCGCGGCAATCAGGCTATCGGCGAAACGCCATGGCGTCGGTACGCAAACCCGCTTAAGCGCTGTAGCGCACCGACTGGCTACCCCAGCTTTGACAGGCTGACATCAGCACAATTCCGCTCTGACCGCGCAACCGGCCCAGCGCGGTAACCTCAGGAGCACCACACATGAGCAGACCCCTTGCCGAAATCATCCAGAAAAACTGGCGCAAATTGGCCGGCCTCGCCCTGATCGTCTGGGACGAGCTGACCCTGGATGAACTGATCAAATCCGAAGGCGACGCGCAGAAACTGACCAACCTGGTGCAGCAGCGCTATGACATGCCCCGCGAGGACGCCAGCAAGCAGGTCATGAGCTTCTTCGAAAGACACCGCACCAGCTGACAGCGCACCAACGCTGGCAAGCAAGCGCCCGCCTCACTTCAAGCGATAGCGCGCCAGCTCAGCGGGCGTCAGCACGCGCATACGCCGCGGCTCGGTGCTGTTGATCGCCGCGAGCAGCTCCGGTGGAATCTGCATTTCCTTGAAATAGGCGGTTTGAGTGGCGCGGCTCGGTCCGAAGGAAGATGCCGAATGCACCGAATCACTGCCCGCATAATACGGCCGGTGAATCCCCACATGGCCGCGCACGCTTTTGCCATGCCCCGCCGCCAGCAGGTACACGCAACTGCCCTGGCACACCCCAGTGGACGGCACCAGAGCATCGAAGCCGGTTTCACGCAGCAAACGGCCCATGCGGATGGCCTCGGACACGCTGCCGCCGATGCTGTCGAGCATGACGATCTTCTTCGCGTATTTGCCCGGGTTGGCTTTGATGCCCTTGAGCAGCGCCTCGTAATCGCCCGGCGCAATATCCTCGGAGACCTTGGCCAGCAAAACCCGCCCGAGGGTCTTGTGCTGCCCGGCCTGCACCTCGACCTTGGCCAACGCGGTGCTCGAACACAGCGCCGCCACGCAGATAATCACAACCTGAAACACAGTACGGCTCATAAACCCGGTAAATCCTTAAGCGATGCGGTCAACGGATGGGGGAAGATACCTGTTGCCGGCCAATCGCGCATAATTTGCAGCGCTTTACCGAATCCGCGCTCCAGCAATGACGTAACGCTCATTGCCGCATGCACAGGCAAAACCGGCGAGCGACGCCGCTTACCAGCCAATTGAGTGAGAAATTCCGTGGCCCCGATGTTCGAAATCCAGCACCGCACCCCAGAAACCTACCGCCAGCAAACCCGCCGCAGCACCCTGACCATCGCGGGGATCTTTGTCGCCCTGGCCATGCTGCTGTCGAGCAGCGCCGTGCTGATGTTTGGCACACCGGGTGGCGACAACTTCCGCTGGAACCTCGGCGGGGTTATCGCCGCATTAGCCCTGACCGTGGTCCTGGTGCGCGTGCTGCTGTGGCCACAACCCTTTATGGCCGCTGCCGTTTACGGCTGGCGCCTGAAACGCAGCCTGATGCGTGTGACCAACCTGATGCACCACGTCAAAGCCGGCGTCGCCGCCCGCGACCCTGCAGCCATGCAACTGCTGCGCTTCTACCACCTGGGCCTGACCCAGATGCACCAGCTGGACGGCAACTCCAGCGCCCTCAGTGAAGCGGTGGCGGAAATCAATCAACACCAGGAACGCATGGAAGAACTGGGCATGGATATCGACCAGCTGCGGTTAAACCCCGACTGGCTTGAAGCCGTGAAAAAGATCCAACCCCTGCCCCGCTAAAGTTGATATCGGTCGGCATGCGCTGCACGGAAGCACTTTTTGCTGAGACACATCATGAAGCCACTCATAACTCCGCTGCATGGCCACCTAACCCACTCGTGGCAACGCGCATGGCGCAACCTGAATCTGCCTGCACCGGCCGGTTTATTCGAGCGCCTGCTGGCCGCTTATAACGAGCCGCATCGCCACTACCACACGCAGCAACATCTGGTGGAATGCCTCGAACATTTCGATGCGGCTCTCGCTCTTGCGGCAGAACCTGGTGAAGTGGAAATCGCACTGTGGTTTCACGATGCGATCTACGCACTGCGCGGATCAGACAATGAACTGCGCAGCGCCGACTGGGCCGTGCAGGAGCTAGCTGTAGGTGGAGCTACAACGCAGGTTCAGGCGCGCGTTCACGGCCTGATCATGGCGACCCGCCATAACGCCACACCCAGCGATGCCGATCAGCAACTGCTCGTCGACATCGACCTGGCCATACTGGGCGCCGCGCCTGAGCGCTTTAGCCAATACGACCGCCAGGTGCGCGCGGAATACAGCTGGGTGCCTGGCCTGCTGTACCGCATCAAACGCAAGGCAGTGCTCAAGCACTTCCTCACACGCGACCACCTCTACAGCACAAGCTATTTCAGGGAGAGATACGAGCAGCAGGCCAGGGTCAATCTGCGGGCGGCGATTGGATAAGCGCAACCAAGGGGTTACTTCTATATAACCCACAAAAAAAGGCCCTGAAATCTTTAACGATTTCAGGGCCTTTATGTATTTCAATATGGCGGGAAGATAGGGATTTGAACCCATCTGTGAGCGTTTCAGTTCGTGCCAAACCCGCTCAATACGGGGCTTACGCTCACCTCACCAGCTCGTTTCGGCTCAATTCGTCGCAGTGTTTTCGACACTTTTTCGACACAATCGCTAGACAGCCCCGGCGCCTAACAGTAGCGTCTGGCCACCAATCCCCATGCCGGTCAACAGACATACCGGCAAGCTCAAAGAGTCTATTTCGTGCACGACCCCTTCAAGCCGTCAGCAACCCTCGATTTAGAGCCAGCACCTAAGTCAATTGGAATAAATAGTCTTCTGCTCTTGCTTGCATCCATTGCCGCTTACATGCTGGCAACCGATGTAATGTTTCTACTAAAGACTGAAGCAGGCTCACTCAGAGGCGCAAGTAGTGTTTCGTTTATTCACCACATCTACTTATCGGTCATCCCTTTTGAGGCCGCCTACTTGAGATTAGGCTCTAGTATTGCAGCCCTGGCATTTATAATCTTCTCAGCACGTAACAACCAATTATTTGCTAAACACGTGTTATTTCTCTACGCCTATATAGCAACGCAGCTCATATATCAGGTATTGGCAATAACCGGCATAGTTGGAATACTTAGCCAAGTAGCAGGCACAAGCGCACTAGATATTTCATATTGGTTTCATCCAGACATGCGATCTAACACAGCAATGTTATCATTCAGGTTC
>JBIHZW010000384.1:0-2898 GCA_044240245.1 Pseudomonas sp.
GTTACCACCGGTGGTGGTTTCCGGGCTGCCGAACATCACGCCGATCTTCATGCGGATCTGGTTGATAAAGATCACCAGGCAGTTGGCGTTCTTGATGTTGCCGGTGATCTTGCGCAGCGCCTGGCTCATCAGACGGGCCTGCAGGCCAACGTGCATATCGCCCATTTCGCCTTCGATTTCCGCCTTCGGCACTAGGGCCGCCACGGAGTCGATCACGATCACGTCGATGGCGTTGGAACGCACCAGCATGTCGGTGATTTCCAGGGCCTGCTCGCCGGTATCCGGCTGCGAAACCAACAGGTCGTCAACGTTGACGCCCAGCTTGCCAGCGTACTCAGGATCGAGTGCATGCTCAGCATCGACGAAGGCGCAGGTGGCGCCGAGCTTCTGTGCTTCAGCGATCACCGACAGAGTCAGGGTGGTTTTACCGGAAGACTCAGGACCGTAGATTTCGACGATACGGCCTTTCGGCAGACCGCCAATGCCCAGCGCGATGTCCAGACCCAGCGAACCCGTGGAGATGGCCGGGATCGCCTGGCGATCGTGATCGCCCATGCGCATGACCGCACCTTTGCCGAATTGCTTTTCAATCTGGCCCAGGGCTGCCGCCAAGGCGCGCTTCTTATTCTCGTCCATTTAAGTCCTCACGTAATCAAGAAGGGCCAGCTAGCGGCCACCAACAACTGTATAAGTAGACAGTATTATTCCACAGGGCAAGTCGCTCGCCTACCCCGCGTTTGGATTTTCTTGCGCAAGCAGGCGCAACAGCCCAGCCAGCGCGGCCTCAACCGTTTGTCGGCGAACTTCGCTGCGGTCGCCGGCAAACTGCCGGCGCACGCTGAATAGCTGCTCACCATCGCCCCAGGCCAGCCAGACCGTACCCACCGGCTTCTCCGGCGAACCGCCATCCGGCCCCGCGACACCGCTGACTGCCACTGCAAAGCGCGCCCCACTATTAGCCTGCGCCCCCTGCACCATGGCCTCGACCACCTCCTGACTCACCGCGCCAACAGTGGCGAACAGCGCCGCGGGCACGCTCAGCTGCTTAGTCTTCTGCCTGTTGGAGTAAGTGACATAACCAGCTTCAAACCAGGTCGAGCTACCGGGGATGCGGGTAATCGCCTCAGCAATACCGCCACCAGTGCAGGATTCGGCGGTGCTCACCTGAGCCTTGACGGCAATCAGCTGTGCGCCCAGCTCGGCAGCAAGTTGGGTCAGGGCATATTCATTAGCAGTCATCTGCACTCCGGGGTTAAAGCCAGCCAGGCCGATACCGTACACTAGGCGCTTTTGCGATTCAGCCGGACAGTTAAAACGATGAGCCAAAGCGACCTCAGTTCTCACACGCCGATGATGCAGCAGTACTGGAAGCTGAAAAATCAGCACCCGGAACAGCTGATGTTTTACCGCATGGGCGACTTCTACGAGATCTTCTACGAGGACGCGAAAAAGGCCGCCAAGCTGCTGGACATCACCCTGACTGCGCGCGGCCAGTCCGCCGGCCAGGCCATTCCCATGTGCGGAATTCCCTACCATTCACTGGAAGGCTACCTGGCCAAACTGGTCAAGCTGGGCGAATCGGTGGTGATCTGCGAGCAGATCGGCGACCCAGCCACCAGCAAAGGCCCGGTAGAGCGCCAAGTGGTGCGCATCATCACCCCAGGCACCGTCAGCGACGAGGCGCTGCTCGATGAGCGCCGCGACAACCTGCTGGCTGCGGTGCTGGGCGATGAGCGCCTGTTCGGCCTGGCCGTGCTGGATATCACCAGCGGCCGCTTCAGCGTGCTGGAGATCAACGGCTGGGAAAACCTGCTGGCCGAGCTTGAGCGCCTTAATCCGGTCGAGCTGTTGATTCCCGATGATTGGCCGCAAGGTTTGCCGGCGGAAAAACGCCGTGGTGTGCGCCGCCGCGCCCCCTGGGACTTCGAACGCGACACTGCACACAAAAGCCTCTGTCAGCAATTCGCCACTCAGGACCTGAAGGGCTTCGGCTGCGAAAACCTAACCTTGGCCATCGGCGCTGCTGGTTGTCTGCTGGCTTACGCCAAAGAAACCCAGCGCACCGCCCTGCCGCACCTGCGTAGCCTACGCCACGAGCGCCTGGACGATACGGTCATTCTCGACGGCGCCAGCCGACGCAATCTGGAGTTGGATATCAACCTCGCTGGCGGGCGCGAGAACACCCTGCAATCGGTGGTCGACCGTTGCCAGACCGCCATGGGCAGTCGCCTGCTTAGCCGCTGGCTGAACCGCCCCCTGCGTGACCAGGCCATTCTGGAAGCACGCCAGGAGTCGATTGCCTGCCTGCTGGAGCGCTACCGCTTCGAAACCCTGCAGCCGCAGCTGAAAGAAATCGGCGATCTGGAGCGCATCCTGGCGCGGATCGGCCTGCGCAATGCGCGCCCGCGTGACCTGGCGCGCCTGCGCGACGCTCTGGCCGCCCTGCCCACGCTGCAGATGGCCATGACCAATTTGGAAGCGTCACACTTGGCCGAGCTGGCGGGCGTAGTCAGCACCTACCCAGAACTGGCCGAGCTGCTGGCCCGCGCCATCAATGACAACCCACCTGCGGTGATCCGCGACGGCGGCGTGCTGAAAACTGGTTACGACGCCGAGCTGGATGAGCTGCAATCGCTCAGCGAGAACGCCGGTCAGTACCTGATGGACCTGGAAACCCGCGAGAAAGCCCGCACCGGCCTGGCCAACCTCAAGGTCGGCTACAACCGCATGCACGGCTACTTTATCGAGCTGCCGAGCAAGCAGGCCGAGTCGGCCCCAGCCGACTATATCCGCCGCCAGACCCTGAAAGGCGCCGAGCGCTTTATCACTCCTGAGCTGAAAGAGTTCGAAGACAAGGCGCTGTCAGCCAAGAGCCGCGCCCTGGCTCGCGAGAAAATG
>JBIHZW010000385.1:0-2889 GCA_044240245.1 Pseudomonas sp.
ATGCGGCTTTGTTCATGGCTGGCCTCGACGGCATCCAGAACAAGATCCACCCTGGCGATGCTGCCGACAAGAACCTCTACGATCTGCCGCCAGAAGAAGGCAAGCTGATCCCGCAAGTGTGCGGCAGCCTGAAAGAAGCCCTGGAAGAGCTGGATAAAGGCCGTGCGTTCCTGACTAAAGGCGGCGTGTTCTCCGACGACTTCATCGACGCTTACCTCGAGCTGAAGAGCGAAGAAGAAATCAAAGTACGCACCTTCGTACACCCGCTGGAATACGACCTGTACTACAGCGTCTAATCCCGCACGCAATACAAGAGGCCACCTTCGGGTGGCCTTTTTGCGTTTAGCGGCAGACGCAAGCCGCCTTTCGCCCCGCTGTTATCTGCGCTGGTACACGCCCAGCCATCAACGCGCTTGCCAGAGCACGAAACGAGTGCAAGGCTTAGGGCATCTAATCGGGAGAGTCAGGAATGCGCCCTTTACTCATCTGCCTGCTGCTGAGCCTGGCCTTGCCGGCCAGTGCACAGATCTACAAATACACCGACGCCAATGGCAACACGGTATTCACCGACCAACCGCCGGAAGGCCAGGCGACGCAGAATGTCGATCTGCCGAAAACCAACAGTGTGGCGATGCCGGTACCCAGCCTGCCCACCGCGACCACCCCCGATCCAGTCGACAGCGCAGCGCCTTACAGCACATTGCAGCTGACCGGCATCCCTGACGATGAAGCCATGCGCGCGAACAACGGCACCTTCAGCGTTGGAGTGGACATTCAGCCGCGCCTGGCCAACAACCATCGCTTGCGCCTGCTACTCGACGGCAAGCCACACGGCCAACCGAGCAACGTGCCGCGCCTGCAAATAAGCAATGCCGACCGTGGCGAGCACAGCCTGGCCGTGGAAGTACTCAGCGGCGAGCAATCGATCCAGCAGAGCGCCACTGCCACCTTTACCGTGCAGCGGGTCAATACCAGCAGCCCGGCCCTGCGTCCGCCACCACCAAAACCCACACCTAAGCCCACACCAAAACCGGCCCCTTGATCCATGCGCAATCTGCTGTTTTGCAGCCTGATGCTGCTCGCTCTACCTGCCCTCGCGCAGGTCTACACCTATATAGATGCCGAAGGGAATCGCGTCTTCACCGACAAACCGCGATCGGGCGATGCCGAGCGCGTCGAGCTAGCACCCAGCAACTCGATGCCGACCACCCAGACGCAAACCGCGCCAGTTATTGAAGCGCCACCAGAACCCAGCCAGCGCTATAGCCTGCTGCGTATTCTGGTGCCGCAGCCCGACGCAACTATTCGTGACAGCGCCGGCAATCTGATTGTCAGTATCAACAGCGAACCGAAACTCTTCCCCCAGCACAGCTATCGCCTGCTTATGGACGGCGTACAGGTGGGCGAAGCGGGTAGCAGCCCGGTATTCCCGCTGGAGAATATCGACCGCGGGACCCACCAGCTGGCGGTGGAAATCATCGACCAGCAGGGTCGCATCATCGAACGCACCCCCACTCAGCCGTTCCATATGCTGCGCATCTCCCTGGCGCAGAAGCGCATGGTCAATCCCTGCAAGAAGACCGATTACGGCGTGCGCCCGGAGTGTCCACTCAAGGACAAGCCGCCGGAAAAGAAGAACATTCCCTTCGTTCCATTTATCTAAACCGGCAGCGCGCACCAAAACAGTGCGAATATTGCCCGGCATTTCTATACTCTCCCTGTTTTGGGTCGCCACACGCGGCCCGGCTGCGCTGAAAAGCAGCTAATTCCCGGCATCCCACGGCCAAACACGCTTCTTTTCGGGGCTTTGGTTTGCTTCTTGCATTTTCCAGCTGCATTGCTGGAACCCAAGGGTCTGCTGACATCCCATATGATCATCAACGACGCACTGCACCGCCTGCTGCTGGACAACCTGACCACTGCCACGCTGCTGCTCAACGACGACCTGCGTCTTGAGTACATGAACCCGGCAGCGGAGATGCTCCTGGCCGTCAGCGGCCAGCGCAGTCATGGGCAATTCATCAGCGAGCTGTTTACCGAGTCCAGCGAGGCGCTGAGCGCACTACGCCAGGCCGTCCAGCACGCCCACCCATTCAACAAGCGTGAAGCCGTGGTGACCTCGGTCAGCGGCCAGACCCTGACCGTCGACTACGCGGTGACGCCGGTACTCAGCAAAGGCGAAACTCTGCTGCTGCTGGAGGTGCATCCGCGCGACCGCCTGCTGCGCATCACCAAGGAAGAGGCGCAGCTGTCCAAGCAGGAAACCACAAAACTGCTGGTACGTGGCCTGGCCCACGAGATCAAGAACCCGCTCGGCGGCATCCGTGGCGCAGCGCAACTACTGGCCCGCGAGCTTCCCGAGGAAAGCCTCAAGGATTACACCAACGTGATCATTGAGGAGGCCGACCGCCTGCGGAACCTGGTCGACCGCATGCTCGGCTCGAACAAGCTGCCATCCCTAGCGCTGACCAACGTGCATGAAGTGCTGGAGCGCGTCGGCAGCCTGGTGGAGGCTGAAAGCCAGGGCAGCATCATTCTGGTGCGCGATTACGACCCAAGCATCCCGGATGTACTGATCGACCGCGAACAGATGATCCAGGCGGTGCTGAATATCGTGCGCAACGCCATGCAGGCACTGTCCGGGCAAAACGATCTGCGCCTGGGCCGCATCACCTTGCGCACCCGAACTCTGCGCCAATTCACCATTGGCCACTGCCGCCATCGCCTGGTGACCAAGATCGAGATCATCGATAACGGTCCTGGCATTCCGCCCGAGCTGCAGGAAACCATCTTCTATCCCATGGTCAGCGGGCGTGCCGACGGCACCGGCCTGGGCCTGGCCATTACTCAGAACATCATCAGTCAGCACCAAGGCTTGATCGAGTGCGA
>JBIHZW010000120.1:0-10158 GCA_044240245.1 Pseudomonas sp.
TACAGCCACGCCATCTACACCAACTCCGGCTCCGAAGCCAACGAGGTGCTGATCCGCACCGTGCGCCGTTACTGGCAGATTCTCGGCAAGCCTGAGAAGAAGGTGATGATCGGCCGCTGGAACGGTTATCACGGTTCTACCCTGGCTGCCACGGCCCTGGGCGGGATGAAATTTATGCACGAAATGGGCGGCATGCTGCCGGACATCGCGCACATCGACGAACCCTACTGGTACGCCAATGGCGGTGAACTGACGCCAGCCGAATTCGGTCGCCGCAGCGCCTTGCAATTGGAAGAGAAGATTCTTGAGCTGGGCGCGGAAAACGTCGCCGGTTTTATCGCCGAACCCTTCCAGGGCGCTGGCGGCATGATATTCCCACCGGAAAGCTACTGGCCGGAAATCCAGCGCATCTGCCGCCAGTACAACGTGCTGCTGTGCGCCGACGAAGTGATCGGTGGCTTCGGCCGTACCGGCGAATGGTTCGCCCACCAACACTTCGGCTTCCAGCCGGACACATTGTCCATCGCCAAGGGCCTGACCTCGGGCTATGTGCCCATGGGCGGTTTGGTACTGAGCAAGCGCATCGCCGAGGTGCTGGTGGAACAAGGCGGCGTATTCGCCCACGGCCTGACCTATTCCGGCCACCCGGTAGCGGCCGCCGTGGCCCTAGCCAATATCAAGGCGCTGCGCGATGAAGGCGTGGTCAGCCAGGTCAAGGACGACACCGGCCCCTACCTGCAGCAATGCCTACGTGAGGTGTTCGGCAATCACCCGCTGGTGGGCGATATCCAAGGCACCGGCCTGGTCGCCGCTCTGCAGTTTGCCGAGGACAAAACCACTCGCAAGCTCTTCGCCAATGAAGGTGATATCGCCTGGCGCTGCCGCACCATCGGTTTCGAGGAAGGTGTGATCATCCGCTCCACCCAAGGCCGCATGATCATGGCCCCAGCCCTGGTGGCTGGGCGCACGGAACTGGACGAGCTGGTGACCAAAACCAAGCACGCGGTGGATCGCACCGCGATGGAGCTGGGCCTGCTGTAACAACCGCGCCAGCTCAGACGAGCTGACGCAAATACCCCAACCGCCAGGCCGCAAGCCGGGCGGTTGGCTTTCTACGACGCGCTATGCCCAGTAGAAACCCAGCTTAAGCAGCCCGAGCGAGGCCGCTGCTGTCACTTCTGGCTGTAGCTCTGAATCAGGTTGGCATAGGCCGGCAGGTGGCCGCCGAGGATACCGCCAAACCCTTCGATATCGTTGCGCCAGTCACGGTGCAACTCACAGCCAACGCTGAACCAGTTGAGCATCTGTGCACCGGCGTGAGCCATGCGCATTAGGGCCGCGTCGCGCACGCTGGTGTTGAAGGTGCCCGAAGCATCAGTTACCACAAACACTTCGTAGCCGGCTTCCAACGCCGACAGCGTCGGGAAGGCCACACACACGTCTGTCACCACACCCGCGATGATCAACTGCTTGCGCCCGGTCGCCTTGATCGCGTTGACGAAGTCTTCGTTGTCCCAGGCGTTGATCTGTCCCGGGCGAGCGATATAGGGCGCATGAGGAAACAGCGCCTTGAGCTCGGGCACGATCGGCCCGTTCGGGCCACTTTCAAAACTGGTGGTGAGGATGGTCGGCAGCTTGAAGAACTTGCCGATATCCGCCAGCGCCAACACATTGTTTTTGAACTCATCCGGGCTGTAATCGCGCACCAACGAAAGCAGACCTGCCTGATGATCGACCAAGAGCAGAACGGCCTCATCCTTGTTCAACCGGTTGTATGTAAACGCCATGGTTTAACCTCCTGTGTAATAAACAATACGGACAGATGCCGACGAGGCGCTGCCGGGGTATCAGCTTAGTGCGCAGAGCGCGGCCTAACCTCCTGGCTGCAGCCGAAATGGCTTTTCGATAAACGCGAACAATCCACGGGGCAAGCCTGGTTATCCTTGGCCATCTATCACGTAGAGCACGCTATGAAGCTGGATCTGCAGGAACTCGAGACATTTATCCAGGTGGTCGAACAAGGCAGCGTCAGTGTGGCTGCCGACCGCTTGTCGATCTCCAAATCGGTGGTCAGCAAACGTTTGAGCGATCTGGAAAAGCGCCTGGGGGCCAAGCTGCTGTACCGATCGACACGCAAAGTGACACCGACCGAAAACGGTGTGCAGTTCTATCAACAGGTCAAAGCGGCGGTAGCCGATCTGAACGACGCGGCTGAAGCGGCCGCCTTTACCGACAGTGGCCTGTGCGGCACCCTGCGCATCCTCGCGCCGATGAGTTTCGGCACGCTGTGGCTGGCTCCGCTGATCGCAGATTTTATGCAGCTGCACCCAGGCATCCAGGTGGCGTTGCAGCTGGATGACCGCGTTACCGACTTTGAGCGCGAAGGCTATGACCTGTGCCTGCGCGTCTCGCGCATCCGCGACAGTGCACTGATTGCCCGTCAACTGGCGATCAGCCCGCGCATTCTCTGTTGCAGCCCGGAATATGCGGCGCGCCATGGCACGCCGAGCACCGCCGCGCAGATTCTCGAGCATCCCTGCATTGGCTACTGCAATGTCGCGACTGGGCAGGTTTGGTCGTTCGACGCCCTTGATACACCCAGCGAGCCCATCACCCTGGCGCCCCAAGGCCGCTTTACCAGCAACAATGGCGAAGCCATGCGCGATATGGCCCTCCGTGGTTTAGGGCTGACCGTGCTGCCGGCCTTTATCGTCCAATCACAGATTGCCAACGGCTCGCTGCTGGCTCTGGAGCCTGGCGTGCGGCCAACGGATGATCAGATCTATGCGCTCTACCCGCGCTCCAGCCGCGCCTCGCGCAAGGTGCTCGCGCTGTGCGACTTCCTCCAGCAGGCCCTTGCTGCGCAACCCTGGGCGCATAAAAGCTGAACTGCTGATGCAGGGCGCGCGGTTACACTGCGGGCTTTGCCCAGGAGAGCAGTCGATGCAGCAGGTTGCGGTTTACGGCACAGGCGATGCCTCCTATCAGGCTGCCGGTGGAATCGAGGGTCTGCGTCGCCTGGTTGCGGACTTCTACCGTTTGATGGATGAGCTGCCCGAGGCCGCAGAGTTGCGCCAACTGCATGGCGAAAGCCTGGTGCTGGCAAGTGACAAACTGGCCTGCTTTCTCAGCGGCTGGCTTGGTGGCCCCAAGTTGTTTAGCGAGAAATATGGCTCAATCGCCCTCCCGGCCTTTCACGCTCAGTGGCCGATCAGCGAGCAGTTGAGTCAAAGCTGGCTCAGTTGTATGGCCCAGGCCATCGCCCTGCAGCCCTTTGCGCCGGAATTTGCCGAGTACCTGCTGACCCAGCTGCGCGTGCCGGCCGAGCGGATCGTGCAGGCCAGCCGCAATCGGCACGGTTAGCCCATAAAAAAGCCGCGCAATGCGCGGCTTTTTTATGACCGGGGAAATCAGTCGCCGTAGATATCGAAGGTGAAGTACTTGGCCTGAATCTTCTGGTATTCGCCGCTCGCACGAATCGCTTGAATGGCGGCATTCAGCTTGACGAGCAGTTCAGTGTCGCCCTTGCGCACGGCGATACCGGCGCCTTCACCGAAGTATTTCGGGTCGGTAAAAGCCGGGCCGACGAAGGCGAAGCCATTGCCGTTGTCGGTTTTCAGAAAGCCTTCATCCACCGGAATGGCGTCAGCCAGGGTGCCGTCCAGGCGTGCGGATATCATGTCCAGGTAGATTTCGTTCTGCGAGCTGTAGCGCACCACTTCAACACCTTGCGCGGCCAACACTTCGCTGGCGAAACGGTCGGTGGTGGTCGAGCGTTGTACGCCGATGCGCTTGCCTTTGAGGTTGCTGAAATCGGCAGCGACTTCGCTGCCAGCCTTCATCACCAGACGCGCCGGACTGTAGTAGTACTTGCCGGTGAAATCCACCGATTTGCGCCGGTCATCGGTGATGGTCATGGACGACAGAATGGCGTCGACTTTCTTCACCTTGAGCGAGGGGATCAGGCCATCGAACTCCTGTTCGACCCATTGGCACTCGGTCTTCATCTCGGCGCACAGGGCTTTACCGATATCCACGTCAAAACCGGCGATCTGCCCGCTGGCTTCCTTGTAGGCGAATGGCGGATACGCAGCCTCGATACCCAGGCGCAAGGGTTTGTCTGCGGCGAACAGACTGGATGCAATCAGGCTCAGGGCGATGCCGCCCGCCAGGACGATTTTCTTCATTGTGCGGATTCCTGCTGAGGGAGTGACAGGCCCGTGCCACCTGGCATTACTGCGCAGGTCGAGCGGGCAACGACGGTTACTGCAAGACAGAAGAAAGACGCGTCAGGTTTGCACCTGAGCGAGAAGCGATGGCTGAGTAGCACGCATGGACGGGTCATATGCCAGTCTCGATTTATACTTTAAATTCCATACTGGACTTATATGTACAAATCGTCAACCACCCACCAAACAGCTCCAGCACAATCCGCTGACCGGTATCGGTACAAGATGAAATGAGGCTTTCAGGGTTATGCGGCGCAGACGCTAACCAAGCCGGCTCTGCCCGCTAAGCCAGCGGATCGCCTTCAAGGTACTCAGAAAAGAAGCGGTCGAGTTGACCGTCGTACTGGTCGAGGCTGTAGAGGGTGTCGGCGGCCAGCAGGTCGAGCAGGATCAGGCCATTGATGCTGGAATCCTCCTCGGCGGCGCTGCGCAGACGCTGGGCCATGCCCAGATTGACCTGGCGCAGGTTGCGATACACCGTGCGCAACCCTTGCAGGTCCCAGTCCGCAGTCTGGCCATGTTGCGTGCGCAGGTACTGACCCAGTAGGTAGCTGCCCAACACGCGGAATAGGGTCTCATCGCTGCCGCTAAAAGGCTGATGGAACCAGGCCATGGCCTTGAGCAGCCGGGTATGCGGACAACCGCTGGATGCACCGACGGCCCCCAGCAACGAGCCGACCGCTCGCTGCAGGGTGGTGCTCTGGCGAATTTCCCGGTCGCGCCAGCTCACTAGCACTTCTACCGGTTCGAAGGAGGCATGGCTGGAAAGCATGCTGATCGGTTGCTGCAAGGCCGCCGCGAAGGGACAGAGCGGGCTTTCTTCGACGGATAAGGGGCAATGCGAGCACTGCTGGAAGTCCAGCCGCGTCCAGGCTGTCGCCTCGGCAGGAGCGGCCTGCACCTGCAGATCGACGACGTGTTCGAGCGCCTGGCCGTCAGCGAAGGTGAAGCGGTAGCTAATCAGTCTGTCACTTTCGACATGTGGCATGGTCTAACCTCACGTCTTGGCTTAACAGCGCAGGAGATAGCTCCTAGCCACATGCGGCATATTTATGGCGCCTTGTTTCTGGCTACCCAGGAGTGTTTCGACTAATACTCTAGCCCAAGAGTCCTGTCATGCCGCTAAAGGAGCTTGCAATGGAAGGATTCACGGCTCAACTGCTCTGCGCCCTGATCGGCAATATCCACCTTGGGATCATAGTGCTGGATAGGAATCTACGGATTCAGTACTGGAACCAGTTTGTCAGCGAACGCTGCGCCACGCCCCTCGAACAGGCCTGCGGACGACCGCTGGTCGACGTCTTCCCGGAGGCCAATTCGGCCGAGTTCAGCCACAGCATCGAACTGGCCCGTGACAAGGGCCGACACGTCTACAACCACTGGCTGGAAATGCCGCCGCTGCAACTGCAGACCGCCGGCAGCGAGCCCAACCTGCTGGCATTGCAAAGCACCCTGCTGTTCCCCTTCACCACTGCGGATGCGACCGGGTATTTTGGCCTGGTGGTGTATGACACCAGCGCCGTCACCCAGGGCAACGAGCAGCTGCGCGCCGCACTCAAGGCTCTGGGCAGCAAGCAGAGCGAGCAGGACCAACTGCTACGCAAGCTGGAAACAGCCAATAGCCAGCTGCTGCAATCGGAAAAAATGGCAGCCATCGGCCAGTTGGCCGCCGGGGTGGCCCATGAAATCAACAACCCCATCGGCTATGTGTTCTCCAACCTCAAAACCCTCGACGGTTATGTGCGTGACCTGC
The DNA here is from genome assembly GCA_044240245.1 of Pseudomonas sp. Lineage (GTDB taxonomy): Bacteria > Pseudomonadota > Gammaproteobacteria > Pseudomonadales > Pseudomonadaceae > Aquipseudomonas. The sequence continues at coordinate 5,983 of JBIHZW010000120.1, forward strand.
TGAAGATCGCCGATGCGGTGGATACGGCCGGCGACCTTGATGAACTGCGCCAACTCAAGCGCCAACTGGAATACGACTACATCCGCGGCGATGTGGCGGCCCTGATCAGCGAGTCGGAAGACGGCATCGACCGGGTCACCCGGATCATCAGCGCGCTCAAGGACTTCTCCCATATCGACGAGGAGGAGTTCCGCCCCGCCGACCTGCACCGCGGCCTGGACACCACCCTCAACGTGGTCAACAACGAGCTCAAGTACAAGGCCGAGGTGATCAAGGAATACGGCGAGCTGCCCGAGGTCGAGTGCATCCTGTCGCAGATCAACCAGGTGGTGATGAACCTGTTGGTCAATGCCGCCCACGCCATGGAGCAGTTCGGCCGCATCACCCTGCGCACCGGCTGCGATAGCGACTGGGCCTGGATCGAAGTCGAAGACAACGGCAAGGGCATCGAGCCCAAACTGCTCAACCGCATCTTCGAGCCTTTCTTCACTACCAAACCGGTCGGCAAAGGTACGGGCCTGGGTCTGGCACTGTCCTACAACATCGTGCAAAAACACAGCGGCAACATCGAGGTATACAGCGAGCCGAATATCGGCACACGCTTTCGCATCAACCTGCCGATTCGTCAGGTCAATGCCAGGCCACAACCGGACGTAGCCCAGCCATGAACGCAGCCGAGAATCCGCAACTCGCCACCCTGCTGCTGGTCGATGACGAGGAGAACATCCTTAACAGCCTACGCCGGGTGCTGCGCAACGAGCCCTACAAGCTGCTGACCTGCAACAGCGGCGAAGCGGCGCTGCTGCTATTCGCCGAACATCCTATCGACCTGGTGATTTCCGATGCGCGCATGCCCGGCATGGACGGCGCGGCGCTGCTGGCCCAGGTGCAGCAGCACTGGCCGGACTGCCTGCGCATCCTGCTGACCGGTTACGCCGACCTGACCACCACGGTCAAGGCGATCAACGAAGGGCAGATCTACCGCTATATCAGCAAACCCTGGGACGACCACGAGCTGCGCCTGATCATCGGCCAGGCCCTGGCCTTCCAGCGCTCCGAACGTGAGCGACTGCGTCTCGAAGCCCTGACCCTTGAGCAGAACCTGCGCCTGCAGACGCTCAATGCGACCCTCGAACAACGCGTGCGCGACCGCACCGCCGAGCTTGAGCAAACCGCCGACATGCTCGACCTGGCCTACGCCGAGCTGCGCAGAAGCTATGTCACCGCCACCGAGGTGTTCGCCAACCTGGTCGGCCAGCGTCTGAGTAAGGAGCAGCAAACCAACACCCAGGTGATCGCCCTGGCCAAGGCCTTCGCGGACTTCCAGCAACTCGACGAAAGCGCCAGCCATGACCTGACAATGGCCGCGGCGCTGTACAACATCGGCAAACTGACCTGGGCCGACCACCTGCTGCAGAGCCCTTCTGACCTTTTGTACAAGGAAGAGCGGGCACGCTACCGGAAATACCCGGTGGTCGGCGAAAGCCTGCTGATGACCCTGGAACCGGTGCAGGATGCCGGCCACCTGATTCGCCATCACCAGGAACGCTGGGATGGCCAGGGCTACCCCGACCGCCTGGCGGGCGAAGCCATTCCCCTCGGTTCGCGCATTCTCAAGCTGGCGGTGGATTTTATCGAGCTGCAGCGCGGCCTGGTGCTGGAGCGCCGGCTGAACCGCGACGAAGCCCTGCTGCTGATGCAGAAATACAGCGGCCGGCTCTATGACCCAACGCTTTGTGCGCACTTTATCGAGCTGTGCACCACCCTTGCCCCCGATCTGGCCCTGGCCGATCCCAGCATCAGTGTTCTGGATAGCCGCCGCTTAGAGCCAGGCATGATCCTCGCGCGCGACCTGCATGCGGAAAACGGCATGCTCCTGCTCAATCAGGGCAAGCCCCTGACCCGCGCGCTGATCGACAAACTGATTGCCTTCGAAGCCTCCGAAGGGGGGCGCTACACCCTATTTGTGCGCAGGCCTGAAGTCGCGCAGACGACACCCGCCGGAGAGCCATGATGATCAAGATCCAACTGCTGGACGACGACCCGCATATTCTCAGCGCCCTGCAGCGCGTGCTGCGCCCGCATCGCTGGGAGGTGCACAGCTACAGCGATGGCCAGGCGGCGCTGGACGCACTCACCGAACATGAGTTCGCGGTGATCATTTCCGACTACCAGATGCCCAATCTGGACGGCATCACCTACCTGCAGTTCGCCAAACAGCGCCAGCCCCATGCCATCCGCATGATGCTCAGCGCCCATGGCGATCGCCAGTCGATGATGCAGGCGATCAACCGCGCCGAGATCTACCGCTTCCTCTCCAAACCCTGGGACGACTACGAACTGGAGACCGCAATCAAGTCAGCCATCGACCTCTACGGACTGCGCGTGGAAAACCAACGCCTGCTGGCCCAGGTGCGCAGCCAACAATCGGCCATCGAGCTGCAAGAACAGGAACTGCTACGCCTGGAAAACCAACACCCCGGCATCACTCGGGTCAAACGCGATGCCCAGGGCATGATCCTGCTCAATCTCGACGAACCGGACTAGCCAGGCGCAACACATAAGCCCTGCGGACTATGGTCCGGGCTTGTTCACCACTACAGGAGTAGCGATGCATACCCGCCAACTGATCGCCGCTGCCTACCTGCACGTGCTGGCGTTTGCCATGCTCGGCATGGGCGCGATCAGCCTGATTGGTTACCTGCTGCTCGAACACCCGACCCGCCATAGCGTGGTACTGCTGCCCGACAGCGCGCTGATGTCAGTGCTGATGGGCGGGCTGATTCTCGCCGCGACCCGGCAGGCCATCGCCGCGCGCAACCTGCTCGCCGCCCTGCTGGCCGCGCTGACCCTCTACAGCCTGCTGCATAACCTACTGGCAGGCGGTGCGGATATCGGCCGGTCCTGGCTTAGCGGCTTTCTGCGCATGCACAACAGCTTGGCCACCAGCATGCTGCTGGCCACCCTGGCGCTGTACCTGATCGGAGGGGCACGCCTGGCCAGACGTTGCGCCCTGCTGATTGGCGGCGCGCTGATGGTCCTCGCCGTGCTCTCGCATCTGGCCGATAACTGGCCGGTATTCGCCATCGTCCGCCTGGGTTTCAAGTACGATTCAACCCATGTCGCCAACCTCTTCGTCCTGAGCCTGGGCCTGAGCATCGTCCTGCTTAGCCTAAGCCCGCGCGAAGAACATGACCTGCTCGACCCACGCACCCTCAGCGCCGGTATCTTCGGCACCCTGCTCGCCTGCAGCAGCTGGTACCTGCTGAGCACGCAAGCGATCAACATCATCACTCGCGAAGGCGACCTGCTACTCGAGAAAACGGCAAGCGCCACGACTCAGGATCTGCAGAGCCACCTGGCACTGATGCAGCGCATGGCTGATCGCTGGCAGATAGTCGAGCGCATGCCCAGCACCGGCCTCTGGCAGCAGGAAGCGCACAGCTACCTACGCGACTTCCCCAATCTGGAACTGCTGGCGCTGCTCGATCACAACTTCCAGCCAAGTCGCGTCGAAGCCCGTAACCCGGCCCAGGCTGCCTGGCTGCAGCAGTTTGTGGCAGATGCAGACCAGCGCCGCTGGCTACAACAAGTGCGCGACGGCAGCCATCCGCAAATTGGCCAAACCCGCGACTACGGCGATGCCAGCGTACGCAATACGCTGATCGCCAGCCCGCTGCACCTGCCCGGTCAGCCGCCGTTATTGCTGGTCGCCAGCCTCAACGTAGCCGGCGTACTGGATAGCCTGCTGGGCCGCGATTTGAAGGGCTTTATCGTGCACGCCCACGAAGGTGATCAGCTTCTGTACGACTCAACCGACGGCCCCACTCAATACGCCACTCCAGTCAGTCAGCACGACCTGCAGTTGCCCCACGGCCAGACCTGGCACCTGAGCGTCTACGTCGACAACCCCAAGGCCCTGTATGCCGCCAAACACCTGGCCTCTCTGACCCTGCTATTCGGCCTGACCCTGAGCTTCTTCCTGCTGCTCAGCCAGCGCCTGGCCTGGCTGGCCACCGAGCGCTCGGAGCAGCTGGAAAATGCCAACTCTGAGCTGCAGCAAAGCCTGGCCCTGCAGCTGCGCACGCAGAACCTCAATCAGCGGATCATGCAGTTCACCCACGACGTGTTCTGCTCGATCGACCGCCAGGGGCGCTTCCACGAACTCAGCCCATC
>JBIHZW010000121.1:0-10125 GCA_044240245.1 Pseudomonas sp.
CAGACAGCGATGTGCTGAGCATGGCGCCTTGGGATGTGGTGGCCGAGGATATCCAGACCGGCCGCCTGGCGCGGTTGCCGCTGGAAGCAGGTGCGTTGACCGAGCAATCCGCCTACGCCCTGATCAGCCGCGCCGGGCATAGCCTGTCACCGGCGGCGCAGGCTATGCGGGAAGAGATACTGGCCGAAGATCGACTCTTCGGCCGTCAGCTTGAGAGCGCGCCGAGTTCGTAGCGCGCCTAGACGTGACAATTAGTTGCGCTGCCGTTCCCAGCCCCGGCGATCGTCGCGCCGATCACCACCACGGCGCTCTCCACCCCATTGGGCATCATGACGCTGTGAGCGCTGCTGTTGATGATTGCGCGAGTGGTCGCGATCACGGCGGCCATCCCAGCCCGCGCGCGGTTGGGTTACGCGGTAGTCGTGGCGATTCTGGTATTTGTGCGTCTGGTAATGGCGCGGTTTTGGTGCCGGCACGTAATAGCGCGATGGGTGACGGTGATCATCGTAGCGTCGCCCGTCATGGTGGTAAGCCTTGTAGCGCTGCGGCTGCGGCACCACATAAACCGGGTAGCGTTGCACCTGGTAATAGGTATTCGAATGGCCGCGATCATAACCGCGATGGCCATAACCACTGCCGCCGCCGTAGACCGCACAACCGCTTAAAGACAAAACCAACAACGCCAGCAGCATGGATTTGTATGACATAGCGGCCTCCTTCGACCGCGGGTGCGGCAGCGACCGTTGTCGCTGCCAGGGATTGCTCCCAATCAATAGACAACGGTCGCGTCGACTGTACCGATCACCGATTGGTCATATTCCATGACAAATTATTTCAAGGCTTACGCTGTCGCGCTGCGCAACACTCGCTACGCCTGGGCGCTGCCCTAGGTCGTTTTAGCAGCGACCCTTCTTGGCCTGGCCGGGAGGGCAATGAGATGAGCCGTGGCCATCGCCGCCATTGCCGCCATTGCCGATATCGACGCCGATGCCCGGCAACCGCAGGCTACAGGCTGGCAGCGAAATCAATAGAAAACCTGCCATCAACAAACCGATTAACGCTTTCATCGTAAAACCTACCTTCTTATTGTCACCACGGCAGGCATGTTTGCCCGCCGTTACTGCTGCTCTGGCCATTCAACACATCGAATGTGAATCGCCCGAAACATCAATATGGGCGCTATCGTCGGTTCCACCTAGTGAATTCGCTCGAATGACAAACCGGACGTTATGGCACGGTCTTCGCTTATGCGTTGCCGACGAATGGAATGCGTGTCGCTGCCCGGCTTACTAGCGGTTTGCAGCGTGAAAATTTGCAATGGCTGGCTAGGGTTCCGGTTCGCGATTGGTAGATCGCGAATGGCTGGTCCGAGAGCTGGCGACCTCACGCAGCGATGCGGAACCGGGGTTACACGGCGGGATAAAAGCCCGGGAGAACGATGCAGCGCGGCTGCACGCCTTCCTGCGCCATTTCCTGACCCCGAGGTTTCATATGCATCTTCCAGCTCTCCTTCGCCGTATCTGCATCGGCCTGCTCGCCCTGACACTGACTGCCCCCGCTAGCGCAAGCGTCGAGCCGAAAACCTTCAAGCTGTGCTGGTCGATCTTTGCCGGCTGGATGCCCTGGGGCTATGCCGCCACTGAAGGCATCGTCAACAAATGGGCCGAGCAGTACGGCATCCGCATCGAAGTAAGCGAAGTGCCGGATTACGTCGGCTCCATCGAGCGCTACAGCGCCGGGGAGTTCGATGCCTGCTCGATGACCAATATGGATGCGCTGACCATCCCAGCTGCCGCAGGCGTCGACTCTACCGCGCTGATCATCGGCGACTTCTCAAACGGTGCGGATGCCATTCTGCTGCGCGGCCCGGGCCTGACCCTGAAGGACCTCAAGGGCAAGACCGTGCTGCTGGTGGAGAACTCGGTATCGCATTACCTGCTCAGCCGCGCCCTGGAATGGGCCCTGCTCAAGCCTGAGGATGTGACCATCCAGCACGTGTCCGACACGCAGATTGCCGAGGCCTTTCTCGCCGGCCAGGGCGACGCGGTGATCACCTGGAACCCGATTCTGGCCAAGATCAAGCAGCAGACCCAGGTCAGCCAGGTATTCAGCTCCAACCTGATTCCCGGCGAGATCGTCGACCTCACCGTGGTCAACAGCAAGGTCCTCGCCGCCCACCCTGAGCTGGGTAAGGCGCTGACTGGCGCCTGGTTCGAAACCCAGCGCCTGATGGGCATGCCCACCGATGCAGGGCGCGCAGCACGAGCGAAGATGGCCAGCGCCGCCGGCACCACGCCGGAGGATTTCAGCCAGCAACTCGACACCCTGCGCTCGTTCTACTCGCCGCGTTACGCCCTGGCGTTTGCCCGCGCCAACAAGATGCCCGAGCTGATGCAGCGGGTCGCCCAGTTCGCCGACCAGCAGAAGCTGCTCGGCAACGACGGCAAGGGCCTGGACAAGCTGGGTATCGCCTTCAGCGGTGAGCGCAGCCTGGGCAATGCCGAGAACATCCTGCTGCGCTTCGATGGCAGCTATATGCAGATGGCCGCCGAAAAGAACCTTTGAGAAGCAGTCTACGATCTGCTGCGCGTCGGCTCTGCTGCGTTAAAAACAGGCTCGGCAAGCCGCTTGCGGCTAACGCGCTTTAGCGCGGCCCGGAGGGCGAGTGAAACGAGTAATGCTCATTTAGCCGACGCCCCGCAATGCAGCACGCAGGCACCGCCACGCACCGCCAGGGCGCACAACCCTGGCCTGACGTTGGCAGAAACCGCGTGCCAGCGGGCTAGATCAAGCTGGCATGATGTTCGCAATACCTACCTTGTGCAGGAACAACCCGCTGCGGCGGGATCGCGGCACCACAATTTGCAATAGCTGACTAGGGTTCCGATCCGCGATCAACAGATCTGCGGGTGACTGGTCCGAGAGTTGGCGACCTCCTTCGAGGTTACACGGCGGGATAAAAGCCCGGGAGAACGCGCCCCACCCGTGGGGAACCGCCGCGCACTCCTGCCCGTACTTTCTCGAACTGGAGGCTCCACCATGCGTAAGACCCGTCTGTGTTCAGTACTCGCCGCCGGCCTGGCCGCCGCCATCAGCCTCAATAGCCACGCCGCGCCGAAATCCGACTTCAGCGTCTGCTGGACCATCTACGCCGGCTGGATGCCGTGGGAATACGGCGCCGCCGAAGGCATCGTCGACAAGTGGGCGAAAAAGTACGACATCAATATCGATGTGGTGCAGATCAACGATTACGTCGAGTCGATCAACCAGTACAGCGCCGGCCAGTTCGATGGCTGCACCATGACCAATATGGACGCCCTGACCATTCCGGCAGCTGGCGGCGTAGACAGCACCGCGCTGATCATCGGCGACTTCTCCAACGGCAACGACGGCGTCGTGCTCAAAGGCGAGAAGAAGACCCTGGGCGATCTCAAGGGCCAGAACGTCAACCTGGTCGAGCTGTCCGTTTCCCATTACCTGCTGGCCCGCGGTTTGGAAAAAGCCGGCCTCAGCGAGAAAGACCTGAAAGTAGTCAACACCTCAGACGCCGACATGGTCGCCGCCTTCTCCACCGGCGACGTCACCGCCGTGACCACCTGGAACCCGCTGCTGGCCGAAATCGAAGCCACGCCCAACGTCACCAAGGTGTTCGATTCCAGCCAGATACCCGGTGAAATCATCGACCTGATGGTGGTCAACAGCGACACCCTCAAGGAAAACCCGGCCTTTGGCAAAGCGCTGACCGGCGCCTGGTACGAAATCATGGCCACCATGAGTGCCGACACCCCGGCCGGCAAGGCGGCTCGCGAGCATATGGCCAAGGCCTCCGGCACTGACCTGGCTGGCTACGAAGCGCAGCTTGCAGCGACCAAGATGTTCTATTTGGCCAAGGACGCCGTGGCCTTCGCCACCAGCCCGAAACTGCCAGCCACCATGACCAAGGTCGCGGAGTTCTCCTTCGGCCATGGCCTGCTCGGTGAAGGCGCGCAAAGTGCCGATGCCATCGGTATGGGCTTCGCCAAGGGCGTGACCACCGGCGACACCGGCAACCTCAAGCTGCGCTTCGACCCCAGCTATATGCAGATGGCGGCTGACGGCACGCTGTAACGCCTTCCCTACCCTCTCCCGCCTGCGGGAGAGGCTTCGGGGGAGTGGGCCCAAGCCACACGAGAACACTCTATGCGCCTGATCAACCGCCACCCGGATCGCAGCGGTCGCCTGCTGCTGATCCTGCTGCCCTTCGCCCTGCTGCTGTTTGCCTATTTCGCAGGCTCGGCGCAGCGGCTGACGGAAAACCCCAACGACAAACTGTTGCCCAGCGCCAGCCAGATGGTAGCGGCGGTTGATCGCCTGGCCTTTACCGAGGACAAGCGCAGCGGCAACTACCTGTTCTGGCAGGACAGCGCCGCCAGCCTGTCACGCCTGGCCATGGGCATCGGCATCGCCGCCATCGCCGGGCTGTGCCTGGGCATCGCTGCCGGCATCATTCCGCTATTTGGCGCGCCGTTGTCGCCGCTGCTCACGGTGCTGTCGATGGTGCCGCCGCTGGCGATTCTGCCCATCCTGTTTATCGTTTTCGGCCTCGGCGAGCTGTCCAAGGTGATGCTGATCGTCATCGGCATCACCCCTTGCATCGCCCGCGACCTGGAACAGCGCGCCCGCGAGATTCCCCAGGAAATCCTGATCAAGGCGCAGACCCTCGGCGCCAGCACCTGGACCCTGATTCTGCGTGTGGTGCTGCCGCAACTGCTGCCGCGCCTGCTGATCTCCCTGCGCCTGATGCTCGGTTCGGCCTGGCTGTTTTTGATTGCCGCCGAGGCCATCGCCAGCACCGATGGCCTGGGTTACCGGATCTTCCTGGTGCGCCGCTATATGGCCATGGACGTGATTCTGCCGTACGTGGTGTGGATCACCCTGCTCGCCTGGCTGATGGATCTCGGCCTGCGCCAGACCATCCGCGTGTGTTTCCCCTGGTACGAGGGGGCCAAGGCATGAGCGCCTTTATCGAAGTGAAGAACGTTTGGCAGGAATACGGCGACCAGGTTGTTCTGGAGCGCCTGAATCTGAGCATCAACGAAGGCGAGTTCTGTACCCTGGTCGGTGCATCCGGCTGCGGCAAGTCGACCTTTCTGCGCCTGCTGCTCGGTCAGGAACGCGCCAGCCGGGGCGAAATTCTGCTCGGTGGTGAGCCGTTGGCTGCCGAACCCGATAGCAGCCGTGGCGTGGTATTTCAGCGCTACTCGGTGTTCCCGCACCTAACTGTGCTGGATAACGTTGCCATCGGCCTGGAGTTACCGCGCTCGAAATTGCTCGGCCGGCTGTTCGGCGCCGCCAAACGCGAAGCCCGCGAACAGGCGGCGGTGATTCTGCACAAGGTCGGCCTCGGCCATGCCCTGGACAAATATCCCAGCCAGCTCTCCGGCGGCATGCAGCAACGCCTGGCGATTGCCCAGGCGCTGATCATGCAACCGCGCGTCTTACTGCTCGATGAGCCCTTCGGCGCCCTAGACCCCGGTATCCGCAAGGACATGCACGGCCTGCTGCTGGAGCTGTGGCACGAGACCAAGCTCACCGTATTTATGGTCACCCATGACCTGAGCGAAGGCTTCAGCCTCGGCACACGCCTGCTGGTGTTCGACAAGACCCGCATAGACCCGCACGCGCCGAACGCTTTCGGCGCGCGCATCACCTACGACATCCCCCTCAACAGCGACCGCCGCGCCACCCGCGCCGCCGTCGAAGCGTTGCCCGCGCATATCGCCGGCAACCTGCAACCGGCCCTGTAGGAGCATCAGATGACTGCCTCACTAAACCTGCGCCCCACGCTCTACGAGGAACTCGTTCCCGGCGGCGGGCATACCTCTTTTGTCCTCAAGCGCGGTCAGTTGCTGCGCATTACCGACCTGCAAGGCGGCGCCAATGCCAGCCTGCTGCTGCTCAACGCTGCCGAAAAAAGCGAACGGCTAAACCTGCCAGACAGCCTCAAATGCCAACACACCGCCAAGCTCACCGCCGGCCATTGCCTGTATTCGGATATGGGCCGTGTGCTCGCGGCGATCACTGCCGATACCTGCGGCTGGCATGACAGCTTCGGCGGCGTACTGAACGCCACCGAGGTGCAGGAGAAGTACGGCAGCGGCAACTATCAGCAACTGCGCAACGGCTTCTTCCGCAACGGCGTGGACAACCTGCTGGTGGAAATGGGCAAGTGGAACCTCAATCTGCAAGACCTGCTGATGTGCCTCAACCTGTTCAGCAAGGTCATAGTCGACAGCGACGGCTGCTTCCACTTCCAGCCGGGCAACTCCAAGGCCGGCGACTACATCGAACTGTACGCGCCGATGGACACCCTGGTGGTACTCACCGCCCTGCAGCACCCCCTGGACCCCAGCCCCGACTACGCACCCAAGCCGCTGCAACTGAGCTGGCACAAGGTCGAAAGCGACGGCATCAGCGTGCTGTGCCGCACCTCGCGCCCGGAAAACGCCCGTGGCTTCCATAACACCGAACGTCTGTATATCTGAGGCCGGCCAGCATGACTCTTATCTCAAGCGACAAGCACCCGGAAGCTGCGGTGTACCGCGCCACCATCGCCGCTGGCGAACCCTTTCTCTGCGAAGTAAAAGCCGGCCAAACCCTGCGCCTGCTCGATCTGGAAGGCAATCAGGCAGTCGATACGCTGTTCTATTCGGCGCGCAACCCGCGCGAGCGCTATGACGTGCAACGCACCCTGCGCAAACAGAACCGCGTGTACCTGACCACCGGCAGCGTGCTGTATTCCAATCTGGGTCAGCCGATGCTGACCATCAGCGCGGACACCTGTGGCCGCCACGACACCCTCGGCGGCGCCTGCGCCCAGGAGAGCAACACCGTGCGCTACGCCCTGGACAAGCGCTATATGCACAGCTGCCGCGACAACTTTTTGCGCGCCAGCCTGCACGACGGCCGTCTGAACAAGGCCGACATCAGCGCCAATATCAACTTCTTTATGAACGTACCGGTAACGCCTGAAGGCGGCCTGACCTTTGAAGACGGCATCTCCGCCGCCGGCAAATACGTCGAGCTCAAGGCGCATATGGACGTGATCGTACTGATCTCCAACTGCCCGCAACTGAACAACCCATGCAACGGCTACAACCCGACTCCGGCTGAAGTGCTGGTGTGGGATTGATGGCCGCCCTTCGCCCCTGAGCGAAGAGCGAGTAAACGCCTTTCAACCACGGACGACCGTGGTGCAGACCGAATACCGCGGGACGGCCCGCCCCTTCGAGGACACCTCGAATGTTCAACAAACTGCTGATCGCCAACCGTGGCGCCATCGCCTGCCGCATCCTGCGTACGCTACGCGCCCTTGATGTACAGGGCGTGGCCGTCTACTCCGAAGCAGACGCCGCCAGCCTGCATATCCAACAGGCCGACGAAGCCCACAGCCTGGGCGAAGGCCCGGCAGCCAACACCTACCTGGTGGTCGAGAAGATTCTCGCCGTCGCCAAGCAGACCGGCGCCACCGCTATCCACCCCGGTTACGGTTTTCTCTCGGAAAACGCCGCCTTTGCCGAAGCCTGCGAAGCGGCGGGCATCGCCTTTGTCGGCCCAACGCCAGAACAACTGCGCGTTTTCGGCCTTAAACACACCGCCCGCGCCCTGGCCAAACAGCATGGCGTGCCGATGCTCGAAGGCACCGAGCTGCTGGAAAACCTCGACGCCGCGTTGGTCGCAGGCGAACAGGTCGGCTACCCGGTGATGCTGAAAAGCACCGCCGGCGGTGGCGGCATCGGCATGCGCGTGTGCAACAGCGCCGCCGAGCTGAGCGACGCCTTCGACGCGGTCAAACGCCTGGGTCAGAACAACTTCAGCGACAGCGGCGTATTTATCGAAAAATACATCCAGCGCGCCCGCCATCTGGAAGTGCAGGTATTTGGCGACGGCCGCGGCGAAGTGCTCGCCCTTGGCGTGCGCGACTGCTCGGTGCAACGGCGCAACCAGAAGGTGCTGGAAGAAACACCGGCACCCAACTTGCCGGCCGGTATGGCCGAGGAGCTGTGCGCCGCAGCGATCAAGCTGGCCAAGGCGGTCAGCTACCGCAGCGCCGGTACCGTGGAATTTGTCTACGACAGCGAGGCGGCGCGCTTCTATTTCCTTGAGGTGAACACCCGCCTGCAAGTCGAGCACGGCGTTACCGAGCAAGTCTGGGGCGTCGACCTGGTGCGCTGGATGATCGAGCTGGCGGCCGGCGATCTGGCCCCGTTAAGTGAACTGGCAAAAACGCTAAAACCCAGCGGCCATGCCATTCAGGCGCGCCTGTACGCAGAAGATCCGGGCCGGGATTTTCAGCCCAGCCCTGGCCTGCTGACCGCAGTGGAATTCCCCAAAGCCGATGGCAAAGACCTGCGTATCGATACCTGGGTCGAAGCCGGCTGCGAGATCCCGCCCTACTTCGACCCGATGATCGCCAAAGTCATCACCTGGGCCGATAGCCGCGAAGCCGCAAGCAGCGCGCTTGGCCAAGCTCTGGCCGATACCCTGCTGTATGGCGTGGAAACCAATAGCCAATACCTGCGGCAGATCCTCACTGACGCGCCGTTTGCCAGCGGCAACCCCTGGACCCGCTGCCTGGAAAATTTGAACTACCAAGCCGCGACCTTTGAAGTGCTGAGCGCCGGCACCCAGACCACGGTGCAGGACTTCCCCGGCCGCCTCGGCTACTGGGCAGTCGGCGTGCCTCCATCGGGGCCGATGGACAGCCGCGCCCTGCGACTGGGCAATCGTCTGCTGGGCAACGAGCCAGATGCCGCCGGCCTGGAAATCACCATGAGCGGCCCGACACTGCGCTTTAACACCGATGCAGTGGTGGCGGTCACTGGTGCACCAATCCCGCTAAGCGTCGATGGTATTGAGCAGCCACTGAATACCGCGCTGCTGATCAAAGCTGGCAGCATTCTGAGCCTGGGCACCATCCAGGGCGCCGGTGCACGCAGCTATCTAAGTCTGCGCGGAGGTGTGCAGGTGCCGGATTATCTCGGTAGCAAAAGCACCTTTACCCTCGGCCAGTTCGGCGGCCACGGCGGTCGTGCCCTGCGCGCCGGTGATGTGCTGCATATCTCGGCGCTGACCGACCTTCAAGCCGGCGCGCAACTGCCCGCTGAACTGTGCAGCGCCCTGCCCGACGTACGCGAAATCCGCGTGATCTATGGCCCGCACGGCGCGCCGGAATACTTCACTCCGGCCTATATCGAAACCTTCTTCGCCACCGACTGGGAAGTGCACTTCAACTCCAGCCGCACCGGCGTGCGCCTGATCGGCCCCAAGCCGGAATGGGTACGCGACAGCGGCGGCGAAGCCGGCCTGCACCCCTCGAATATCCACGACAACCCCTATGCCATCGGCGCGGTGGACTTTACCGGCGATATGCCGGTGATCCTCGGCCCGGACGGCCCGAGCCTGGGCGGCTTTGTCTGCCCGGTGACGATTATTGAGGCGGACCTTTGGCAGCTGGGGCAGCTGAAAGCAGGCGACAAGGTGCGCTTTGCACCGGTGGATATCGTAACGGCGCGGGAGCTGGCCAAGAGCAACAATATTGAATGCAACGACCTCTGTAGGAGCGAGCTTGCTCGCGATCAGCAATACCAAAGGATCGCGAGCAAGCTCGCTCCTACACAAGCCCATACCCTCACCTCCCCCATCGTCCTCGATATCGGCGAAGCCGATAAACGCCTGGTCGCGCGCCTGTCTGGCGATACCCATCTGCTGCTGGAAATCGGCGCGGCGGAGCTGGATCTGGTGCTGCGTTTCCGTGGCCATGCGCTGATGCAGGCACTGGAAGCCAAGCAGCTGGTTGGGGTGATCGACCTCACTCCGGGCATTCGCTCGCTGCAGGTGCATTACCAGCCGGAAACTTTGGCCCTTAGCGATCTGCTCGGCATAGTCGCCGGTGAATGGGACGCCGTGTGCGCCGCGCAGGACCTGCGCGTACCGTCACGGATCGTTCATCTGCCGCTGTCCTGGGACGACCCGGCCTGCCAGCTGGCGATCGAGAAATATATGACCACGGTGCGCAAGGACGCGCCCTGGTGCCCGAGCAATCTGGAATTTATTCGCCGCATCAACGACCTGCCCAATCTCGAT
>JBIHZW010000386.1:0-2844 GCA_044240245.1 Pseudomonas sp.
AGCGTATTCTCGGCAAGACCGCCAACCTGGAGTTCCGTCTGGCCGCCGAGCCGGACGCTGCCAAGGCTGCGACCGAAAGCTTCGAATTCCGCGAGGAAGGCCGTCCGCCAGCCCAGCTGGAGCGTGATCTGATCATCACCGGTGACCAGGTGACCGATGCCCAGGCCAGTTTCGATGAGAACGGCAGCCCGCAGGTCAATATCCGTCTGGATGGACGCGGTGGTGACCTGATGAACCGCGCGACCCGCAACAATGTCGGGCGCAGCATGGCGGTGATCTTTATTGAGCAGAAGCCGGTAACCCGCTACGTGCGCCAGGTGGTTGATGGCGTCGAGAAGGAAGTCGAGCTGCAGACCTTCGTCGAAGAGAAGAAGATCATCAGCCTGGCCACCATTCAGTCTCCGCTGGGTAGCCAGTTCCGCATCACCGGCCTGGATGGTCAGGGCGAGTCGTCCGAGCTGGCCCTGCTGCTGCGTGCCGGTGGTCTGGCAGCGCCGATGTACTTCGCTGAAGAGCGCACTATTGGCCCGAGCCTGGGTGCTGACAACATCACCAAAGGCGTGACTGCGTCGATGTGGGCGATGCTGTTCGTTTCGCTGTTTATCATCGCCATCTACCGCTTCTTCGGTGTACTGGCGACCATCGCTCTGGGTCTGAACATGGTGCTGTTGCTGGCGCTGATGTCGTTGCTCAGTGCCACGCTAACCCTGCCGGGTATCGCCGGTATCGTGCTGACCATGGGTATGGCGGTGGACGCCAACGTGCTGATCTTCTCGCGTATTCGTGAAGAGATCGCCAACGGTATGTCGATTCAGCGGGCCATCCATGAGGGTTTTGATCGGGCTTACTCGGCGATTGTCGACGCCAACCTGACCACCCTGCTGGTCGGCGGCATCCTGTTCGCCATGGGTACCGGGCCGGTCAAAGGCTTCGCGGTGACTCTGTCGCTGGGTATTCTCACCTCGATGTTTACCGCCATTCTGGTGACGCGTTGCATGGTCAACCTGACTTGCGGCGGGCGTGACTTCAAGAAGTTGTGGATTTAAGGGGCTGTGATGAATCGTACGATCAACTTCATGGGGGTGCGCAATATTGCGTTCGCCTTCACCCTGCTGCTGACGTTGCTGGCACTGGTTAGCCTGTTTACCAAAGGGCTGAACTTGGGTCTGGACTTTACCGGCGGTACGCAAATCGAGCTGAGTTACGAGCAGCCGGCAGACCTCGGTAATATCCGTGAGCAGCTGGCTGGCGCTGGCTATGCCGATGCCGTGGTGCAGAGCTTTGGTGCTACTACCGATGTGGTGGTACGCATGCAGGGCAATGATCCCGAATTGGGTAACAAAGTGGCTGCTGCGCTGCGCCAGGCAGGCGAGCAGCTTGAGGTGAAAAAGGTCGAGTTCGTCGGCCCGCAGGTGGGTGAAGAGCTGCGCGATCAGGGCGGTCTTGGCCTGCTGCTGGCGTTGGGCGGGGTGATGCTTTACCTGGCCTTCCGCTTCCAGTGGAAGTTCGGCGTGGGGGCAATTGTCTCGCTGATCCACGACGTGATTGTCACGCTAGGCATCCTGTCGTTCTTCCAGATCACCTTCGATCTGACGGTGATGGCGGCTTTGCTGGCAATCATCGGCTACTCGCTGAACGACACCATTGTGGTCTTCGACCGGGTGCGCGAGAACTTCCGCGTGCTGCGCAAGGCGACGTTGATCGAGAACATCAACATCTCCACCACGCAGACGCTGCTGCGCACCATGGCGACCTCGATCTCCACCTTGCTGGCGATTGCTGCGCTGCTGCTGTTTGCCGGTGACAACCTGTTCGCCTTCTCGGTGGCGCTGTTTGTCGGTGTGAGCGCGGGTACCTACTCGTCGATCTATATCGCCAACGTGGTGTTGGTGTGGCTCAACCTGACGGTTGATGACCTTATCCCGCCGGTGGTCGAAGAAGAGGTTGATGAGCGCCCATAATTCTGTGCGCTTTATCGCAAATGATTGAGTGAGCCGGGCAGGTATTGAACTTGCCCGGCTTTTTTGTACTCCAAGGCATGGAGTACGGTGCGTTAAGCGCTAAGCAGTGGTTTGAAGGAGGCACATATGAATAAGTCCATGTTGGTAGGCGCGGTATTGGGTGCAGTAGGTGTAACGGCGGGCGGGGCAGTGGCCACTTACAACATCGTCAGCGCGCCGGAATATGCCGAAGTGCTTGCTGTGAAACCGATCAATGAAACCATCAAGACCCCGCGTGAAGTCTGCAAGGATGTGGCGGTCACCCGTCAGGCGCCGGTCAAGGATCAGCATCAGATAGCCGGTACGGCGATTGGTGCGGTGGTTGGCGGCTTGCTGGGTAATCAGGTAGGTGGCGGTAACGGCAAGAAGCTGGCTACAGTCGCCGGTGCGGTTGGCGGCGGTTATGCCGGCAACAAGGCGCAAGAACATCTGCAGAACCGTGATACCTACACCACCACTGAAACCCGTTGCAGCACAGTGACTGACACCAGTGAGAAGCTGGTGGGTTATGACGTCAAATACGAGTTGGATGGCAAGGTGGGTCAGGTGCGTATGGCCAGTGATCCGGGTCGGCAGATTCCGGTCAAGGAGGGTCAGTTGGTGTTGGCGGACGAGTCAGCTAACTAAAACTGCGATGCAATAAAAAAGCGCCCCTCGGGGCGCTTTTTTTGTGGCTGGCGCTGGCGTTGGCGATTAGCGCTTCAGCGAGGCCGATAGGTGCGGCTGAATAGCCGTCAGCACAGCTTTGAAGCACTTGGTGTTGCCGGCCACGATCTGACCTTTTTCAAGGAATTCATGGCTGCCGCTGAAGTCGCTGACCAGGCCGCCTGCTTCCTGAATCAGC
>JBIHZW010000122.1:0-10059 GCA_044240245.1 Pseudomonas sp.
GGTGCATGGCGACAGCCTGCAGCCGATTCAGCCGCTGCAAAGCGCGGTGGACGCCCTTTGGCCCGGAGACAGCCAGGTTGCCAGCGCCATCGAACGCTTTGCCCTGGAGCGCCAGGACGTACCGCAAGTGCGCCGCTGCTCCTACTTCTGCGGCCCGGAGCAGGCGGCCAACCCGGCCCTGCTGGAAGTCGCAGAAAGTTTGGGCTGCGACCTGCTCTACTCGGCCGAGCGCTACCTGGATTTTCTGCCCAAGGGCGTCAACAAGGGCAGCAGTCTGCAGGCGCTGATCGACTGGCTGGAACTGGACAACGACCAGGTGCTGACCGCCGGCGATACCCTGAATGACCTGAGCATGCTCAGTGGCCAGTTCAAGGGCGTCTGCGTCGGCGCATCCGAGCCGGGCCTGCTGCAGGCCACGCGGCAGTACTCGCGGGTATTCCATGCCGAGCGCGCCGGCTGCGGAGGCATTCTTGAAGCCTTTGTGCATTTTGGCTTTCTTGGCAAACAGGGCATCGCCGCCGAAGGCAAGCAAGTCGCCGACCCGGGCAAGGCCGATCTGGTGATGGTCTATCACCGTCTGCCCTATGAAGAATTCCGTGGCACCGATGGCAAGTTGCAACGCCGTCGCCCGACTTCACCCAACGGTATTATTCCGACCCTGCTGAGCTTCTTTGGCGATGGTCGCGCCGGCTCCTGGGTGGCCTGGGCCGAGCATGACGAAAACAGCGGCGAGACCTTCGACAGCCACACCACGGTGGATGCCGAGCGCTACCCGAGGCTGACCGCCGCGCGGGTGGCGCTGAGCAAGGAAGAAGTCGACATCTTCTACAAGCGCTTCTCCAAGGAAGCCTTCTGGCCGACCCTGCACACCTTCTGGGAGCGTGCGCAGTTCCGTGAAGACGATTGGCAAGTGTTCCTCAAGGTCAACCGCGCCTTTGCCGAACGCACCGCCCTGGAAGCCGCAGAAGGCGCCACAGTCTGGTTGCACGATTACAACCTGTGGATGGTCCCCGGCTACCTGCGCGAGCTGCGCCCGGACCTGCGCATCGCCTTCTTCCACCACACCTACTTCCCCTCAGCGGATGTGTTCAACGTACTGCCCTGGCGCCGGCAGATCATCGGCAGCCTGCTGCAGTGCGACTACATCGGCTTCCATATTCCGCGCCAGGTGGAAAACTTCGTTGATGCCGCGCGCGGCGTGATGCCGCTGCAAACCGTCAGCCGACAGAACTGCGCGCCACGCTTTATCACCTATGGCTGCGCCGTGGGCCTGGAGCGCATGACCACCGCCGTGGACACCGGCAGCCGTGTGGTCAAACTCGGCGCGCATCCGGTGGGCCTGGATATCGAGCGGGTACGCAGCGCCCTGGCCGCGCCGAAGATCAGGCAAATGATGGAACGCCTGCGCACCGAGCTTGCCGGGGTCAAACTGATTCTCTCGGTGGAACGCCTCGACTACACCAAAGGCATTCTGGAAAAGCTCAACGCCTATGAGCGCCTGCTGGAAGAAAACCCCGAGCTGCTCGGCAAGGTCACCCTGGTAACCGTGTGCGTGCCGGCAGCCAAGGAAATGACCATCTATGACGAGCTGCAAGGGCAGATTGAGCAGGCCGTGGGCCGCATCAACGGCCGCTTCGCCCGCATCGGCTGGACGCCACTGCAGTTCTTCTTCCGCAGCCTGCCGTTTGAGGAAGTCAGCGCCTGGTACGCCATGGCCGATGTGATGTGGATTACCCCACTGCGCGACGGCCTCAACTTGGTGGCCAAGGAGTTCGTCGCCGCTCAGGGCTTATTGGATGGGCGTGGCGTGCTGGTGCTCTCGGAATTTGCCGGCGCTGCAGCCGAACTCAAGGGCGCCCTGCTGACCAACCCGCATGACCCGGTGGATATGACGCAAACCTGTTATGTAGCGCTAAACATGCCAAAAGTTGAGGCCCAGGCACGCCTGCGTGAGCTGTTCGATATCGTCAACTACAACGACATCCGCCGCTGGGGTGATGAATTTCTCGCGGCTGTCAGCGACCCGCAGGACCAACTGGACCGTGCCCTCGGACTGGTTGGCTAGGCGGCAACGGCGCAGCTGCATAGATCAGCTGCGCCGAGCCAAGCATGCATAACTAGCCCATCTGCGCATCAATATCGCAATTGATCATCCAGCCGACGCCAAAGCGGTCGGTGAACATGGCAAAGCGCGTGGCCCAGAATGTCGCCTGCAACTCCATCTGCACCGAACCGCCCGCCGACAGTGCTTTATACAGGCGCTCGGCCTCCGGCACGTTCTCTACCTGCAGGGAAATCGAGCAGCCCTTGATGCCCTCGTACGCCATACCGGGGAAGGTGTCGGACGCCATCAGCAACTGATCGCCCACTGTCAGGCAAACGTGCATCACGCGGTCGTGATACTGCTCCGGCACATTGGCCGCTTCCGGGCTTTCGCCCATGCGCATCAGCTCCAGACTGCCGCCTAGGCATTCGGCGTAATAGTTAAAGGCCGCTTCGCACTGGCCGTCGAAGGTCAAATAGGCGTGAATTTTCATCTGCACTCTCCTTAGTACTGGTGGGTTTTACGAGTCGAGCTGCGCACGCAGGCGTTCTTCCTGCTCACGCAACTCAGGGGTGAATTCGTCACCGAAATCCTCGGCCTCGAAAATCTGCCGAATCTCGATTTCGCTATCGCCGGGCATCGGATTGGGGCAACGCTTGACCCATTCGATGCACTCCGCCAGAGACGTCACCTGAAAAATCCAGAAGCCGGCGATCAGCTCCTTGGTTTCGATAAACGGGCCGTCCGTGGCGCTACGCTGGCTGCCGGAGAACTTCACCCGGGCGCCTTTGCTGCTCGGCTGCAGGCCCTCGCCTGCCTGCATCACGCCGGCGGCGACCAGCTCTTCGTTGTAACGCCCCATCGCCGTCAGCAGCTCCTCGCTGGGCATAAAGCCGGCTTCGGAATCTGCAGTTGCCTTGACTATCACCATAAAACGCATGCCGCTGTCCTCGCGTAGTTAATCGATCAGCCTGCCGCCACGGGTTTTTCTGGGTATGTAATGGCAGACCGCAAACCCAAGGCTGGGTTCTGTACGTTAGTCGAACGGCAGAATTGTGAATCGACAGGCCGGGCAAAAAATATTGCTTCGCCTACCGACCACCTCATTCCAGCGCATGCGTAGTTAAGCGAAGGGGTGTCAGTTCTTGGCCGCGATATTTCTCTAGTCACACCGATTCGCAGGTAAGCCCGCTTCTACAAGTGCAGCGAAATACCTAACATCACTGTCCAGGCCCGGCCAGCTGGCTGCTCAGGTAATCGAGAAAACAGGTGATGCGCGATGCCAGCGCGGTGTTGCGGTAGTACACCGCATGGATCGGCTGACGCACCTCGACGATATCGCGCAGCAGCAGCTGCACAAGATCACCGCTGGCGCGGTCGGCAGCGGTCATAAAGTCCGCCAGGCAGACGATCCCTGCCCCGGCCAATGCCAGTTGGCGCAAGGTTTCGCCGCTGGACGCGCTAAGGCTAGGGGTGATGTTGTAGGCGTCACCTAGAGCATGGCGCAGCGGCCACTGGTTAAGACTGTCGGGCTGGGTAAAGCCGAGCAGGCTGTGCTGCGCCAAGTCGTCGACAGTTTTCGGCGTACCGTGGGCTTTGAGGTACGCCGGGCTGGCGAGAATACGCAGGCGATTACTGCCCAGCGGCCGCGCATGCAGGGTGGAATCGCGTAGCGGGCCGATGCGGATGGCGATATCGGTGCGCTGCTCCAGCAGGTCGATAATCTGGTCGCTGCTATGCAGCTCCAGCTGAATCTCCGGGTACTGCGCTCGAAACCCCGCCACCAGCGGCACCACCGCATGCAGCATAAAGGGCGCAGCGGCATTCACCCGCAAGCGCCCTGCTGGCTTCTGCCGGCGCACCTTCATCTGCTCTTCGGCGCTCTCCACCGCATCGAGAATCTTGCGCGCCTGGACGAGAAAAGCCTGGCCCTCTTCAGTCAGCTCCAAACGCCGCGTAGTGCGGCGCAACAGGGTGACATCGAGCTTTTCTTCCAGCCGGCTAAGCGCCCGGCTAACACCGGAAGCGGTCTGCGTCAGTTGCTCAGCGGCAGCGCTGATCGAGCCGCTGTCCACCACGCTGACAAAGGCCAGCAATTCATCGAGGGTCGTTTTCATTCGTGCATCTTAGTCAAATATGCACGCCTAAAAACCTATGCACACTCACGAAACTCCGCATGGGCCCTGCATGCACGAATCGCCAGCTAGAAATCGACCTTGCCGCGCCCCGCCTTAATCGTGCCGCGGATGTTCTTACCTTCCAGGCGGCGCTTTTTTGAACCCAGGGTCGGTTTGGTCGGGCGGCGAGCTTTTTCAGTTTTAGCAGCGCTGCGAATCAGCTCGGCCAGACGCTCCAGCGCGTCGGCGCGATTCTGCTCCTGGGTGCGGTACTGCTGAGCCTTGATAACCACTACACCTTCGGCGGTAATGCGGCTGTCGCGCAACGTCAGCAGCCGCTCCTTATAGAACGGCGGCAAGCTGGAGGCCTGGATGTCGAAGCGCAGATGTATCGCGCTGGACACCTTGTTGACGTTCTGCCCGCCGGCGCCTTGGGCGCGGATGGCGGTCAGTTCGATTTCAGCGTCTGGCAGATGAACGCTGTTGGAAATCACCAGCATGGATGGGCTTCGGTGCGGGGAAGGTGGAGCAGGATAACTCGAACGCTGGGCCACTGCCCGCACGTCTTGCCAGTTCATACGCGTAAAGTAATGGTTCAAGGTGCCTGAATAGACGCACATTAATAGCTGAATAGGAATCAGCTGCTGCAGTTAATTTTAAACATATAGCAAAGTTGCACTTCGGCAGTTTTCGACAAAAAAGCGGCCTTTGACCAATTATTCTGACTAAGTTCCATAAATATAAATCAACAACCCACCCTTATAATTAAAAAGCAACATTTTTAACCTGCACAGCTATTAATATTGATTTATTAATATTAATAGCTAATTATATTTAATAAGCCCATCCTGAAGCCTCAATAACAAATTTAATTAAAAGGATCGGCATGAAAGCCAGCTTAATTTCTGTAGCTATAGCGACCGCCATTGTGGCTTGGGCGCCGATCAGCTTGGCTCGCGAGGCCGTTGCGCTTCCCGGCGTAGTCGGGGCTGAGGGTGAGCTCAATGGTGTCGATACCACCGGTGGTGCCACACTGACTATTACCGATGGCCAGAATATAAATACCAATAATGACCTCGGCGGTGCTTTTACCACTGCCTCCAACAATACTGGCAATCTTTTATTTCTCGGTGATTCGACAGTAAGCGGATCTACCGGCCAGCCGGGGGTGCTGTTTCTAAATATCAGCGCCGGCGCTACCGGCAATACGGTTAATTTCAATGGCGACGTATTTGCTACAACCAGTCAAATCAGTGGCGAAGGCT
Organism: Pseudomonas sp.; assembly: GCA_044240245.1. GTDB lineage: Bacteria > Pseudomonadota > Gammaproteobacteria > Pseudomonadales > Pseudomonadaceae > Aquipseudomonas. The sequence continues at coordinate 5,427 of JBIHZW010000122.1, forward strand.
TTGTAAATTTCAACGGTGACGTGATCTCGGCCCCTGAATTTGTCGGCGATGGTTTTCTTAATCTCGGGGCCGGCAACCTGCTGACGGGCGCCATCACGACCAACACTGCAAATACCGGCACCTTGACCCTGAATAACGGCAGTCATGTCGATGGCGCGATTGGCGGTGCCAGCGGGCTGAAGCAAATAAATGTGTCGGGCGGTAATGCATCCATTACCGGTGCCGTGCAAGCGCAAGGATTCAACCTCGGCGCCAACACCCTGGCTATCAACGGGGCATTGACCACCAACGCCAATGGCACGATTGCCACCTCCCTGGCAGGCAATACCGTCTACGGTAATATCCAGCCCTCCGGCGCTTCGAATATCAGTGCTACCGGTATTACGGTGATTCCAACGGTGACGGGCGTGCTGACTGCGGGAACGACCTTTACAATTGTCGGTGGTCTTGCGGGCACCAACGGCGCGACCGTAACCGTCCTCAACACCAACCCGCTCTACACATTCTCCAGCGTGCCGACCACTACAGGCGATGTCCTCATCACGGTTGAGTCGGTCTCCTTGGGCGTCCCTGTTGCCGATGTGGTTGCAGGTGCACTGCTGGGCTCACCTGCTCTGGTGGGTTCAGATGTACAAGCCGTTCAGGGCGCTGTTCTGGCTCTACCCAATGCTGCGGCGGTCACCCAAGCCTTGGCTCAGTTGGCCCCCAGCAACACTAACTTGGCTGCACCCTGGGTAGCCGGACAAGCAACGCGTTTGATGGAGGACATGTTGCAGGCACGTGTGGATGAGATCCAGAACATGTGTTGCGACACCAGCTGCGGCGCCGAGAAACCTCAAGAAGATGCGCGGAAATGTAAAGGCGACGAGCAGCCAAGCAATTGGTGGGCTAAGACCTTTGGTAATTTCGGCAGCCAGGGCGATGTTGGTAACAGCTACGGCTATGACACTAAAACCTACGGGTTGGTAGTGGCCTATGACCGACCGGTGAGCGAGAACACCCGAGTGGGTCTCAGCGCGGGTTATGCGAATAGCACCATTGACGGAAACAACTCCTCTGCTGAAACCACAATCGATTCCTACCAGCTGACCAGCTATGTCAATTACACGCCTGGCCCTTGGTATGTGCAGGGTGCGTTGACTGCCGGGGTGGATCGTTATGAAGGCGAACGCCAGATCAGCTTTCCAGGTGTAAATAGCGTTGCCAAATCGGATTACGATGGGCAGCAATACACCGCACTGGTCTCGGCCGGTAAACATTTCTATTTTGACCAGAACGTTACCCTTACCCCTTTCGCCTCATTGCAGACGTCGCTTATCCAAGTGGATGGTTATGAAGAACGCGGCGCCGGCGGTTTAAATCACCGCGTAGATGATCAGGATTACCACCTGACTCAATCAGGTGTGGGGGTTAAGCTCGAGCGCGTGATTCGATCGGGCGCCGGCACCTATTCTCCTGAAGTTCATGTCAAATGGATGCACGATTTCAGCGACACCACCACTGAGCAGACTGCAGCCTTCCTTAACGGCGGGTCGGAATTTACTGTGGAAGGCATCGAGCAGGATCGGGATCTATACAACGTCGGCGCTGGCATCACTTTCCTGTCCTGCAATTGCGATAGCGGTTCGTGGACGGTCAAGGGGCAATATGACTATAAGTGGAATGACAGCGACTACTCGTCAAATCAACTGTCACTCATAGCAAGCCTTAAATACTAATAGGCCAGTGTCCTGCCGGCTCTTACGGTCCAAACCCTCGGCTGCAACCTGCAGCTGAGGAAAATGCTTAATTTGTAGGTATACCGGCCGCAGATGGCCGGTTTTCCTCTTCAGCTAGAAATCAGCCCATCAAGACGCATTAACGCTCCCTCTGCGCCAGCAAGCGCCCTTCTACCACTGCCTTCCCCACCATCTGATCCGCTTTTTATTTGAAAACCTGAGCCTGTTATCCAAACACCCGCGCTCGCATCATTCGCCTCGCCTGATAAAGCCCGACGAGGCCCGTAATGAGCGAACGTATTCCTGCGCAGATCATCGAGACTATCGACCCGCGCCAGCCTATCCGCCTGACGCCATCCCAGGCCGGCGGGCCGATTCATACCCGCAGTTTTAGCGGGCGGTTTCGCAATCTGCGCCTGTACGGCGCCGGCCTGCTGTTTCTGATCTTTTTTGGCACCGCCTGGCTGGACTGGGACGGTCGTCAGGCGGTGTTGTGGAACCTGGCCGAGCACCGCTATTACATTTTCGGGGCGACCTTCTGGCCGCAGGACTTCACCCTGCTCTCGGCGCTGCTGATCATTGCCGCCTTTGGCCTGTTCACCATCACCGTGGTGGCCGGGCGGGTGTGGTGTGGCTACACCTGCCCGCAGAGTGTGTGGACGTGGGTGTTTATGTGGGCGGAGAAAGTTACCGAGGGCGAGCGCAATCAGCGGGTCAAGCTGGATGCTGCGCCCTGGTCGCTGAACAAGCTGGCGCGGCGCAGCGCCAAGCACGCGATCTGGCTGGGCGTCAGCCTGCTCACGGCGCTGACCTTTATCGGTTACTTCACGCCGATCCGCACACTTTCCAGCGACCTGCTGCGCCTGCAACTGGACGGCGGCATACTGGTGTGGGTGCTGTTCTTTATGGCTGCCACTTACCTTAATGCTGGCTGGCTACGCGAGAAGGTCTGCGTGCACATGTGCCCCTACTCGCGCTTCCAGAGTGCGATGTTCGACGATGACACCCTGCTGGTGGCCTACGACGCCAAGCGTGGCGAAGGCCGTGGCCCGCGCAAGAAGGACAGTGAGCACAAGGCCGAAGGCCTGGGCGATTGCATAGACTGTTATATGTGCGTGCAGGTCTGCCCGACCGGTATCGATATTCGCGATGGCCTGCAGATCGACTGCATCAGTTGCGGCGCCTGTATTGATGCCTGCGACTCGGTTATGGACAAGATGGGCTATGCCCGAGGCCTGGTCGGCTATCACTCCGAACGCGAGCTGCAGGGCGGCAAGACCCACTGGCTGCGGCCACGGCTGATCGGCTATGGGATTGCCCTGGTGTTGATGCTCGCCGCCTTTGTCTGGGCCTTGAGCGCGCGCTCGATGCTGTCCATCGACTCGGCCAAGGACCGCAGCATGTTTCGCGAGAATCAGCTGGGGCAGATCGAGAACACCTACCTACTCAAGGTGATTAACAAGACCCAGCAGCCGCAGCGCTATGGCCTGGCGTTGGTCGACAGCCCCGGCCTGCGCCTGGATGCACCGCAGCAGCTGCAACTAAACCCTGGGGAAATTCTCGATGTACCGGTGACTGTGGTGCTGGAGAGCGAACAGGCCGAGGCCAGCGCCCTGCCCGTGCGTTTCACGATCCACAACCTGGACGATGCCAGCGAACAGGCGCAGACGCAGAGCACCTTTCTCTCGCCGCGCGGGCGCTGACAGTCGCATGGCAAAGCAACTCCCCGTAGAGTGCGGTCATCTACTGGCCGCCCCTACGGACCCGATGAAACGCTACGAGAAATTCGCCGACCAGATTGCCGAACTGATCCGCAGCGGCATGCTCGCCCCTGGTGAAAAAGTGCCCTCGGTACGCCACGCCAGTCGTACCTATGGGGTCAGCCCATCCACGGTGTTCCAGGCCTATTACCTGCTGGAAGACCGTGGCCTGATCCAGGCCCGCGCCCGCTCCGGCTACTTCGTCCGCGAGCTGGCGCGGCACTCGCTGGCAGAGCCGGAAACCAGCAAGCAGCCGACCCAGACTACCGAGGTGGATGTCAGCGAGCTGGTGTTCTCGGTGCTCGCTTCGCTGAAAGACCCCAGCACCGTGCCGTTCGGCTCGGCCTTCCCCAGCCCGCAGTTATTCCCCCTGCAGCGCCTGGCGCGCTCCATGGCGCACAGCCTGCGCGATATGCAGCCGCAGGCGGTGATCGCCGATATGACCGAGGGCAACCCCAACCTGCGCCGGCAGATTGCCCTGCGTTATATGGTCAGCGGCGTGATGCTGCCGCTGGAGGAACTGGTGATCACCAGCGGCGCCATGGAGGCGCTCAACCTGTGCCTGCAGTGCGTAACTCAGCCGGGCGATCTGGTGGCCATCGAAGCCCCGGCCTTCTACGCCACGCTGCAGGTGCTGGAACGTTTGCAGCTCAAGGCCGTGGAAATCCCGGTCAACCCGCGTGAAGGCATCGATCTGGAGGTGCTGAGCGAGCGCCTGGCCAGCTTGCCGATCAAGGCTTGCTGGTTTATGAGCAGCCTGCAGAACCCACTCGGCGCGAGCATGAGTGATGACAAGAAGCGCGCGCTGTATGACCTGCTGCAGCGCCATCAGGTGCCACTGATCGAGGATGATGTGTACGCCGAGCTGTACTTCGGCAGCCAGCCGCCGAAACCGGTCAAAAGCTTCGACCGCGACGGCCTGGTGATGCACTGCGGCTCGTTTTCCAAATGCCTGGCGCCAGGTTATCGGGTCGGTTGGGTGGCGGGCGGGCGCTATGCCGAGCAGATTAGCCGGCTCAAGCTGATGACCACCATCTCGCCTTCCGTACCGGCTCAGGCTGCCCTGGCCGATTATCTGCAACACGGCGGTTATGACCGCCACCTGCGTAAGTTGCGTCATGCCCTGGAGGCGCAGCAGGCCTCGATGCTGGCCTC
>JBIHZW010000387.1:0-2832 GCA_044240245.1 Pseudomonas sp.
GCGGTTGAGAAACTCGCGGGCATCCGGGCCTTGAATATCGATCTTGCCGAGGGTCGAGGCATCGAGGATGCCGACTGCGTTACGCACGGCCAGGCACTCGCGGGCCACGGCGGCGTGCAGGTCTTCACCGGCCTTGGGGAAATACCAGGGGCGTTTCCACTGGCCGACATCCTCGAACTCGGCACCGTTCTGCAGATGCCAGCTGTGCATGGCGGTATAACGTTTGGGCTCGAACAGCGCGCCACAGTGACGGCCGGCCACAGCACCGAAGGTCACCGGTGTGTAGTTCGGGCGGAACATGGTGGTGCCCATCTGCGGGATGCTGATGCCCAGCGAGCGGGCGGCAATCGCCAGGCCGTTGATATTGCCCAGCTTGCCCTGGTCGGTACCGAAGCCCAGTGCGGTGTAGCGTTTGACGTGCTCGACCGACTCGAAGCCCTCGCGGGTGGCCAGCTCGATACCAGCAGCGGTAACGTCATTCTGCAGGTCGACAAACTGCTTGGGCGCGCGCGCCGTCGGCTTGTCGTGCGGCACTTGGAACAGCGCCAGGGAAGGCTCTTCCATGCGTACAGCAACCTGCGGCAGGCTGGCGGAAACCGCCTTGAAGCCGGCCTCGGCAGCCGCCGAAACACCCGCCTCGAAACCATCGGCCAGGGCATCGCCGAGACTGAATACGCCATTTACCGCACCGGCACACAGGCGCTTCTGGAAGCCGCCCTCGCCCGGGACAAAGGCCAGAATATCTTCACGCCAGGTCGGCCGGCCGCCCAGGTGCGAAGCCAGGTGCACCACAGGGCTGTAACCGCCAGAGCTGACGATCAAATCGCAGTCGAGCACTTCGCCGGGGCTGCTGACCTTGTGGCTCTGCACATCGATGGCGCAGATGCGCGCAGCGCTGACCCGCTTGCTGCCCGCGGCTTCCACCACGGCGCTGCCGGTGAGGATGCGCACGCCGCGCTTGCGCGCTTCTTCCACCCAGCTGCCGCGCGGGTTACTGCGTGCATCGGCGACGGCCACTACCTGCAGGCCGGCATCGAGCCAGTCGAGCACCACGCGGTAGGCGTAATCGTTGTTGGTCGACAGCACCAGCTGCTTGCCCGGCGCCACGCCATAACGGCGCACGTAGGTGGACACCGCATCGGCGAGCATATTGCCCGGCACGTCGTTATTGGCGTACACCAGCGGCCGCTCGTGGGCACCGGTGGCCAGCACCACACGCTTGGCGCGGACGCGGTGCATGCGCTGACGCACCATACCGAGTTGCGCGATCTCGCCGAGGTGATCGGTGAGGCGCTGGTGAATGGTGAGGAAGTTATGGTCGTGGTAACCGTTGACCGTGGAACGTGGCAGCAGGGTGACTTCAGGCATGCCGGACAGCTCGGCAATTACCTGCGTGGCCCATTCGGCGGCCGGTTTGCCGTCGAGGGTTTCGCGGGTGCTGAGCAGGCTACCGCCGAACTCTTCCTGCTCATCGGCGAGAATCACCCGCGCACCGCTGCGCGCAGCAGCCAGGGCTGCGGCCAGACCCGCCGGGCCGGCACCGACCACCAGCACGTCGCAGTGCTGGTTCATATAGTCGTAGCTGTCCGGGTCCACTGCGGTCGGCGCACGGCCTAAACCTGCGGCCTTACGGATGTATTTCTCGTAGGTCAGCCAGAGGTTCTGCGGGTACATAAAGGTTTTGTAGTAGAACCCCGGCGGCATCATCTTGCCGCCGACCTTGCCGAGAATGCCCATCAGGTCGGTGTTTACGCTCGGCCAGCCGTTGGTGCTGCTGGCGACCAGGCCGGCATACAGCGCCTGCTGAGTGGCGCGCACGTTGGGGATCTGCGCCGCCTCGGTGCTGCCGATCTGCAGCACGGCGTTCGGCTCTTCGGCGCCGGCAGCAACGATGCCGCGGGGCCGCGAGTACTTGAAGCTACGACCGACGATGTCCACACCGTTGGCCAGCAAGGCGGCGGCCAGGGTGTCACCGGCAAAGCCTTCGTAACTCTGCCCGTTGAAGCTGAATGTCAGGGGCTGGTTGCGATCGACGCGGCCGCCGCTAGCAAGACGATTGACCTGGCTCATGCCGTTACTCCTTGGTCGATGGCCTTTTTCTCGGCAGTGCCGGCAGCAGTGACGCTGGGCTTCTCGCCGATCTTGTAGGTTTCGAGAATTTCGTAGGTCACCGTGTGACGGGTGGCGTTGAAGTACTTGCGGCAACCGGCGGAATGCACCCACAACTCGTGGTGAAGGCCGCGCGGGTTATCGCGGAAGAAAAGGTACTCGCCCCACTCGGCATCGGTGCAGGCGGATGGGTCCAGCGGGCGCGGAATATGCGCCTGACCCTTGGCGTGGAATTCCTCTTCGGAGCGCAGTTCGCCGCAGTGAGGGCAGAAGATATGCAACATGGGTAAGCCCTCTTAGTGAGCCACGGCAGCAGCGCCGTGCTCGTCGATCAATGCGCCGGTGTGGAAACGGTCCATGGAGAACGGTTTGGCCAGCGGGTGCATTTCACCCTTGGCCAGGCTCGCGGCGAACACGTGGCCCGAACCCGGCGTGGCCTTGAAGCCGCCGGTGCCCCAGCCGCAGTTGAAGAACAGATTGGGTACCGGGGTCTTGGAAATGATCGGGCAGGCGTCCGGCGAGGTATCGACGATGCCGCCCCATTGGCGGTTCATGCGCACCCGCGACAGCACCGGGAACATCTCGACGATGGCCTGCAAGGTGTGTTCGATGGTGCCGTAAGAGCCGCGTTGGCCGTAGCCGTTGTAGCCGTCGATGCCGGCACCGATGACCAAGTCGCCCTTGTCGGACTGACTGATGTAACCGTGCACGGCGTTGGACATG
>JBIHZW010000123.1:0-10029 GCA_044240245.1 Pseudomonas sp.
CGCCAAAACTGTCGGTGCCCAGGCCGATGATCGCACCGTCCGGCAGGGTGGCCAGGGCGTTGTTATCGGTGTCGTTTTCGTTGTCCTGAATCGCCTGCAGCACACGGCCGATCGACAGCCCGGTGCAACTGAAGTTGGTGCCCCCCAGGCCGCCGGTGCTGCCGCGGCCATCCACGGCCCACTGCACGCCCAGGGCGTCGGTGATATCGCCGGACACTTCAACAATCGCCGCTTCCACCATCACCTGGGCGCGCGGTACGTCGAGCTGGCGCACGATGTCTTCCAGGGTCGCCACCACATCCGGTTCGGCCAGCAGCACCAGGGCGTTGAGGCTCTCGTCGGCGCGGATCAGGATGGTCTGCGGCTTGCCGGTGGTTTCACCGCCGGCTTCCGGTTTGAGTTTTTCGGAAATCTCCCCGAGGGTTTCCGCCATGCTCTTGGCATCGCCATGACGCAGGCGAATCACCCGGGTATTGGCCGAGCGGCTGGTGGGGCTGTCCAGCGATTGCGCCAGGGTCATCAGTTTGGCCCGCGCTGCCGGTGGGCCGAGCAGAATCAGGCGGTTGGTGCGGCCATCGGCAATCACCTGGGTGCCGGAAGCGCCCTTGGCCTGGCCGCGATCCACGGCGCTGCGCAGTACTTCGGCGGTGTCCATGACCCAGGCATGCTGCAGATTGAGCACGCTGTAATCGTTCTGGCCCTTCTGGTCGAGCTGGCGCAGCAGGTCTTCGATACGTTCGATATTGGCTGTGCGGTCGCTGATGATGATCGCGTTGGCGCTGGTGATGGCTGCCAGATGGCCGTATTGCGGCACCAGTGGGCGAATCAGCGGGATCAGCTCGGTGGCCGAGCCGTGTTGGACCTGGATCAGTCGGGTTTCCAGACGGTCCGGTGCGTTGCGCCCGGCATCCGCGTCGGCCTTGGCCTCGGCGTTGGGCACGATGCGCGCCTGGTCGCCCTGGGTCATCACGCTGAAGCCGTGGGTGGCCATCACCGAGAGAAACAGCTGATAAACCTCGGTCAGCGTTAGCGGGCTATTGGACACCACACTGACCTGACCCTTGACCCGTGGATCGACGACAAAGGTCTGCCCGCTGATCTGCGCGACCTGGTCGATAAACTCACGGATATCGGCGCCCTTGAGGTTGATGGTCCAGCTTTCTTCCTGCTGGCTGGCACTCGGCGCGACGGCGGTAACGGCAGCGCTCAGCGGCAGCGGACTACAGGCGAGGCCAGCGGCCAGCAGGGCGAAGGTAAGGCGCGAGAGAGTCGGAGTCATCGTGTCAGTTTTCTTCCATGGGCTGTTCGGTGGGTTCTGCAGTCTCAGGCAGGCTGCCGGAGTCCTGCATCTGCTGGCGTAGGGCGTCCATACGCTCACGCAGTTGGCTCAGATCATCGGATTCCATCTCGCTGAGCTGCTCTAGCGGATCGGCCATGGCGTCCTGGGTGTTGCTTTGCAGGCTGCCGGCGGTTGAACTGTTGAGCGGGAAGCTGAGGCTTTCACGGCGGCCATTGCGCATCAGCTCGACGCGATCTGCCGCTACCGAATGCAGGCGCACGCCGCTGCTGATTTCGCTGTTGACGCTGTAGCGCTGGGCCGTGCTGCCTTCGCTGAGGATGATTGCAGTGGAGCGTTGCGGATCGGCATGCACAAAGCTGCCGAGCAAGGTCAGGCGCAGGTTGGTGCTGGGGGCGGGGCCATCACTGACGGCGCTGCTGGTGCCGAACAGTTGGCCGATCTCGGGGTTGACTGCCACCGCAGGCGCTTCGCTTGCGCTGTTGCTGCTGGCTGCCACGGGCGCGCGCAGCAAACGCAGCCAATCGGCGCTCTGCCAGGCCAGGCTGATGCTCATGGCAAGAATCAGCACGATGCCAGCAAGGGAGGTGGCCTGGCGCTGTAGCCAGCGTTGGGGAGCCGTAAGCTGCAAGGGGGGCGTCACTCCGTAACTTATTATTATGTGGTGTGGTTCGCGCGCTGATCATAGACATTTGCCAAGCATTTGGCAGCCCCTGGTTGGGGTAGTGTGTAGACCAGTTCAATGTGCTAAAGATAGCGCGCTGTTTTTCGCTCTATTGCGGCTAACTTACAACAACTATGTTGCAAAACCCCAGTTTTTGAGCCCTCGCTTGTTATTCTTGGGTTCATCATCAGCTTTCTGTGCTTAAGGCATATTACGGATGAATGCGTTGCTTACAGAAGTGCCATCACGGCGTTTACCTTTCAGCTTTGCCAGGCGTCACGGTGTGGTCCTCGTAGTGGAGGGCAGTGTCCCTTGCCTGGCTTATCGTGTGGGCGTTGAACTGGTGGCGCTGGCCGAGGCGCAGCGCTTTGTTGGCGCACAGTTACCGCTGCATGCGCTGTCGCCCGAGGCCTTCGAGCAGGCCCTGGCCAAGGCCTATCAGCATGATTCGGCGTCTATGCAGCTGGCCGAGGATATCGGCGGCAGCCTGGATCTGGCCGCACTGGCCGAGCAGGTACCGGAAACCGAAGACCTGCTGGAGCAGGAAGACGATGCGCCGATCATCCGCCTGATCAACGCCATCCTCGGCGAGGCGATCAAGGAAAACGCCTCGGATATCCACCTGGAAACCTTTGAGAAGCGTCTGGTCGTTCGCTTTCGGGTCGACGGTATCCTGCGCGAGGTGCTGGAGCCCAAGCGTGAGCTGGCGGCTTTGCTGGTCTCGCGGATCAAGGTGATGGCGCGTCTGGATATTGCCGAAAAACGCATTCCTCAGGATGGGCGGATTTCTCTGAAGGTGGGCGGCCGCGAGGTGGATGTGCGGGTTTCGACCTTGCCGTCGGCCAATGGCGAACGGGTGGTGTTGCGCTTGCTTGATAAGCAGGCTGGCCGCCTCAACCTCCAGCATCTAGGCATGAGCGCGCGTGACCGCGATCAGATGGAAGCCACCGTGCGCAAGCCCCACGGCATTCTGCTGGTCACCGGACCTACCGGTTCGGGTAAGACCACCACGCTGTACGCCAGCCTGGTCAGCCTGAATGACCGCACGCGCAATATCCTGACCGTCGAAGACCCGATCGAATATCACCTTGAAGGCATCGGCCAGACCCAAGTCAACTCCAAGGTAGATATGACCTTCGCCCGCGGCCTGCGCGCGATCCTGCGTCAGGACCCGGATGTGGTGATGGTCGGCGAGATTCGCGACAAGGAAACCGCCGAAATCGCCGTGCAGGCCTCGTTGACTGGTCACCTGGTGCTCTCGACCTTGCACACCAACAGTGCCATCGGCGCGATTACCCGTCTGGTGGACATGGGTATTGAGCCGTTTCTGTTGTCATCATCCTTGCTTGGTGTGCTGGCTCAGCGCCTGGTGCGGGTGCTCTGTCCGCATTGCAAAGAGGCCTACCAGGCCGACGAAGCCGAGTGCAAATTGCTTGGTGTGCCGTTCGCGCAGCCACCGACTCTGTATCACGCCCGCGGCTGCGCCGAATGCCATCAGCAAGGCTACCGCGGCCGTACCGGTATCTACGAGCTGGTGGTGTTCGATGACCATCTGCGCACCCTGATTCACAACGCCGCCTCCGAACAGGACATGACCCGCCACGCCCGTACCCTCGGCCCGAGCATCCGTGAGGATGGCCGACGCAAGGTGCTGGAAGGGGCGACCACGGTTGAGGAAGTGCTGCGCGTGACCCGAGAAGAATAATGGCCGCGTTCGAATACCTCGCCCTCGATGGCAAAGGCCGCCAGCAGAAAGGCGTGCTGGAAGCCGACAGTGCGCGCCAGGTTCGGCAGATTCTGCGTGAGCGGCAACTGGCGCCGCTGGATGTCAAAGCCACTCGCACCCGTGAAAATGCTGGCGCAGGCTCACATTTCAGTTTTGCCCGCGGCATCTCGGCTCGCGATCTGGCGTTGATCACCCGTCAATTGGCGACTTTGGTGCAGGCCGCCTTGCCCATCGAGGAGTCTTTGCGCGCTGCGGCCGCTCAAGCCAGTTCGCCACGTATTCAGAGCATGTTGCTTGCTGTGCGCGCTCGGGTGCTCGAAGGTCATGACCTGGCCAGCAGCCTGAAAGAATTCCCCTCGGCCTTTCCCGAGCTGTACCGCGCCACGGTGGCGGCGGGCGAGCATGCTGGCCACCTTGGCCCGGTGCTGGAGCAGTTGGCCGATTACACCGAGCAACGTCAGCAGTCACGGCAGAAAATCCAGCTGGCACTGCTCTATCCGTTGATTCTGATGTGCGCTTCTTTGCTCATCGTCGGCTTCCTGCTGGGTTATGTGGTGCCAGACGTGGTGCGCGTATTTATCGACTCCGGCCAGCAACTGCCGGCGCTAACTCGCGGTCTGATTGCCCTGAGTGACTGGGTCAAGGGCTGGGGCTGGCTGGCGGTGATTATCGCGATCCTGGGCGTGTTCGCCCTGCGCTGGGCGCTGCGTGATGATGCGGTCAAAGCGCGCTGGCACGGCTTTCTGCTGCGTATCCCGTTGGTGGGGCGGTTGATTCGTGCCACTGACTGCGCACGGTTTGCTTCGACCCTGGCGATTCTGACCCGCAGCGGCGTGCCATTGGTTGAAGCTCTGGGCATCGGCGCACAGGTGATTGCCAATCGAGTGATCCGCGCCGATGTGGTGATTGCCGCGCAGAAGGTGCGCGAGGGCGGCAGCCTGACCCGTGCGCTAGAGGCCAGCGGCCAGTTTCCGCCGATGATGTTGCATATGATCGCCAGCGGTGAACGCTCCGGCGAGCTGGATCAGATGCTGGCACGCACAGCGCGCAATCAGGAAAACGATTTGGGTGCCCAGGTGGCGCTGCTGGTGGGGCTGTTCGAGCCCTTTATGCTGGTCTTTATGGGGGCGGTGGTGCTGGTGATCGTACTGGCCATTCTGCTGCCGATTCTGTCTCTCAATCAGTTGGTGGGGTAAGCAGTGAACAAGCGTCAATCGGGTTTTACGCTGATCGAAATCATGGTGGTGGTGGTGATCCTCGGCATCCTCGCCGCGTTGGTGGTGCCACAGGTAATGAGCCGGCCCGATCAGGCCAAGGTCACCGTGGCCAAGGGCGATATCAAGGCCGTGGCGGCCGCGCTGGATATGTACAAGCTGGACAACCATGCCTACCCGAGCACCCAGCAGGGCCTGGAAGCTCTGGTGAAGAAGCCCTCCGGCAACCCGCAGCCGAAGAACTGGAACCGCGACGGTTACCTCAAACGCCTGCCGGTCGACCCGTGGGGCAACGTCTACCAATACCTGGCGCCGGGCACCAAGGGTGCTTTCGACCTGTATTCCCTGGGCGCCGACGGCAAGGAAGGCGGCAGCGATCAGGATACCGATATCGGTAACTGGGACCTCTGATCCCCATGCGCCAGCAACCGAGCCAGGCTGGGGGCTTTACCCTGATCGAACTGCTGGTGGTGCTGGTGATTCTTGGCAGCCTGATCGGTATTGCGGTGCTCAGCGTGGGCATCGCCGGTCCTGGGCGCGAGTTGCATAACGAAGCCGACCGGCTGGCCGGACTGATTGGCGTGCTGGCCGAGGAAGCGGTGCTGGATAACCAGGAGTACGGCCTGCTGCTCAGTCGCGAGGCCTATCAGGTACTGCGCTATGACTCGGCGAAACAGAGTTGGCAGGCCTTGTCGGCCAAGCCGCATAAGTTGCCGGGCTGGGCCGAACTGAGTGTCGAGCTGGAAGGTGCGGCGCTGGAGCTACCGCTGCCTGAGGGCGAAGAACCCAGCAAAGGCGCATTGACGCCGCAGTTGTTGCTGCTGTCGAGCGGGGAAATCAGCCCGTTTCGTTTGCGCCTGGCCGAGCGCCGCGCCGATGGGCTGCGCCTGCAATTGGTTAGCGATGGTTTCCAATTGCCCAAGGTCGAGAGCGAGCTGCCGGCAGGGCGCAAACGATGAGACGCGCGGGCGGTTTTACCCTGCTTGAGGTGCTGGTTGCTTTGGCAATTTTCGCGCTGGTCGCCGCCAGCGTGCTGACCGCCACCGCGCGCAGCCTGCAAACCGCCTCGCGGTTGGAAGAAAAGACCCTGGCCATGTGGATCGCCGACAATCAGCTGGCTGAGTTGCAGTTGTCGAAGACTCCGGTTGCTGATGGCCGCGACCAGGGTGAGGCGGATTTCGCCGGGCGGCGCTGGCAGTGGCAAAGCGAGGTGCTGGCCACCAGCGAGGCAGATATGCGCCGCGTCACCCTGTGGGTCGCGCCGGCAGAGCAGGGGCGTTCGGGCGGCGATGTGCGTGAACGCGCGGTGGTCAGCCTGAATGGTTTTCTCGGGGTGATGCAATGAGGGCGTCGCGCGGTTTTACCCTGCTCGAATTGCTGATTGCTATCGCCATCTTTGCCCTGCTGGGGCTGGGCACCTACCGCATGCTCGACAGCGTGCTGCAAACCGACAAGGTCACCCGAGCCCATGAAATGCAATTGCGCGAGCTGGTGCGCGCCATAGCTGCATTCGAACGTGATGTGCTGCAGGTACAGGCCCGGCCCACGCGCGATCCCTTTGGTGATGCACGCGCCGCTTTGCTCGGCGAAGACCTCGATAATCCGGCCATGGAACTGACCCGTAGCGGCTGGCGCAATCCCCTGGGGCAGTCGCGCTCCGGCCTGCAGCGGGTACGCTGGCAACTCAGTGGCGAGCAGTGGCAGCGCCACTACTGGACGGTGCTGGATCAGGCGCAGGACAGCCAGCCGCAGGTGCAGCAGGCGCTGGATGGGGTGACTCGACTGCAATTGCGCTATCTGGATCAGGAGGGCAGCTGGCAGACCAGTTGGCCGCCGCTGGGCAATAACCCGGATGATGCGCTCAAGCTGTTGCCGCAGGCCGTTGAGCTGGTGCTGGAGCATCGCCGTTATGGCGAATTACGCCGTGTGCTACGCCTGCCAGAAGGCTTGCCGGAGCGTCTGCAGCAGGCGCCCGAGCCGAGCCCTGACGACCCCGCCGAGCCCGGTGGCGATATTCCCGAGGAGCCGCGCTCATGAGTCGGCAGCGTGGCATGGCGCTGATCACCGTCTTGCTGGTGGTGGCGGTGGTCACAGTGGTCAGCGCCGGGATTATCGCCCGCCAGCAGCTGTCGATCCGTAGCAGCGCCAATCAGCTGCATGTGCGCCAGGCCTGGCATTACGCCCTAGGCGGCGAGACCCTGGCCAAGGCCATTCTGCAGCGCGATCTGCGCGAAGGTGACCCGCGTGCTCCGGTGGATCATCCGGGTGAGGCCTGGGCCAAAGCCCGCGCGCCCTTTGCCCTGGGTGAGGGCGGCGCCTTGCGTGTGCAGATCACCGATCTGACCGCGCGTTTCAACCTCAACAGCTTGCTGCGCCAGGGTCAGCCCAACGAGGCCGCCGTGGCGCAATTTCGCCGTCTGCTGCTGGGGCTGCAGATTGAAGCGCCTTACGCCGAGCGGCTGCTCGACTGGCTGGATGCTGATGATCAGCCCGGCGGCGGTTACGGTGCGGAGGACAATCAATACCTGCTGGCGCAGCCGCCTTACCGCTCGGGCAACCGAGAGTTGCAGGATGTCTCCGAGCTGCGCTTGTTACTGGAAATGACCGAGGCGGATTACCAGCGCCTGGCGCCTTATGTCAGCGCCTTGCCGGCGGATGCCACGCTTAACGTCAATACCGCCAGCGCGCGGGTATTGGCCAGCGTGGCCGAAGGGCTGCCACTGAGTACCGCCCAGGGCCTGGTCGCCGCGCGGGGCAGTGAGGGCTATCGTGATTTACCGAGCTTTACCGCGCAGTTCAGTGGCTTGCAGGTGCAGAGCCAGGGCCTGGCGGTAGGCAGTCAGTATTTTCAGGTGCTCAGCGAAGTCACTGTTGGTGAGCGTCGTCAGGTTTTACGCAGCACTTTGCAGCGCGCCAGTGATGGTCAGCTGTATGTTCTAGCCCGTGATTTGGGGCAGGGCGGTATGCCGCCGGTGCCCGTTGAGGAAGTCGAACCATGAGTCAGACCTATGTATTTCTGCCACCCCCCGCCTGTACCGGCGCGCAGGCAGATTTACCCGTGCAGTGGGTGGCCGACGGGGTAAGCGAAACCCTGGAATTCGGCGAGGCGCAGACGCAGCTTGGCGGCAGCTGGACCCTGGTCCTGCCCGTTGAGGCGGTAACCTCCTGCGCGGTCAATCTACCGACGCGCAAAGCCCGCTGGCTGCGTCAGGCACTGCCGTTTGCGGTAGAAGAGCTGCTCGCCGAAGAGGTCGAGCTGATGCACCTGGCGTTGGGCGAGCAATTGGCCGATGGCCGTCATCGTGTGTTTGCCGTGCGCCGCAGCTGGCTGGCCGGCTGGCTGGCGTTGTGCCCCACAGCGCCGCAGTCGATTGTCGTGGATGCCGATCTGCTGCCTGGATCGGGTACTGCGCTCTTGCCGCTGCACGGCCGCTGGCTGCTGGGCGGCGAGAATGTCACGCGGATGGCGCTGCAGGCGCAGGATTGGCCGCAACTGAGCCCGCTGTGTGCGCAGCCACAGGTTGCCTGGTGTGATGCGCAGCACCCGGCGCCGCAACCGGTGGATGAAAGCATGGTGGTGGTCGATCCCTATGTTTGGCTGGCCCAGCAGCCGCTGCGCAATAACCTGGCCCAGGGCGAGTTCGCCGTGCAAAGCAGTAACGGCCAGTGGCAGCGCTGGCGGCCATTGCTGGGGCTGGTCGGCATGTGGCTGGTGTTGCAGTGGGGTTTCAATCTGGCGCAGGGCTGGCATCTGCAGCGTCAGGCTGATGAATATGCCGCTGCCAGCGCCGCGCTGTACAAGGAGCTGTTCCCGCAGGACAGCAAGTTGGTCAACTTGCGTGCGCAGTTTGATCAGCATATGCAGGCTGGCGCGGGCAGCGGACAAACCCGCCTGCTCGGCTTGCTCGCCCAAGTCAGCGGCGCGTTGGCTGCTGAGGGCGGCCAGGTGCAGATCAGTCAGGTGGATTTCAGTGAAGTACGTGGCGATCTGGCCATGCAGGTACAGGCAGCCGGCTTTGCCGAGCTGGAGCGTCTGCGTGAGCGCTTGCAGGAAAGTGGCTTGGCGGTGCAGCTGGGCTCGGCCAGCCGTGAAGGTGCAGGCGTCAGCGCGCGCGTGGTGATCGGAGGATGAGTATGGTTTCGCAAGGCAAGGGCTTTACCGCGCAACTGGATAATTCGCTGTTGCTGCAGCGCTGGCGTGCTCTGGCGCCGCGTGAGCAATTCTCGCTTGGCAGTCTGGGGGCGTTTTTGCTGCTGGTGTTGCTTTATCTGACGCTCTGGCAGCCGACGCAGGAGCGCCTGGCTGCAGCGCGCAGTGCATTTGAAACGCAGCGCGAGTTGAATGCCTATCTGCATAGCCAGGCGCCGGCGGCGCGCAATGTGGCCAGCACCCCGCAACAGGCGATTGATCCGGAGCGGCTACAAGGCATGGTCACGGCCACGGCTGCGACCCAGGGCCTGACCATCGAGCGCCTGGACAACTCTGGCGACGGCGCCGTGCAGCTCAACCTGCAGCCGGCACCTTTTGCCCAGTTGTTGCGTTGGTTCACTGTGCTGCAGGAACAGGGCGTGCAAATCGCCGAAGCCGGGCTGGATCGCGCCGAAGACAATAAGGTGGCTGCTCGGCTCAGTCTGCGGGTGGCGCAGTAATGGTGTGGCGTGTCCTGTAATAGCACCTGGCAAGGGCAGCGTTTTTTGCACTTTTTTAGAAAAACTTGAAGCAGGGTGTTGACTTAGGTGCGGCCCTTGCGTAAATTTCGCGCCTCGCAAGCAGCGGGTGATTAGCTCAGCTGGGAGAGCATCTGCCTTACAAGCAGAGGGTCGGCGGTTCGATCCCGTCATCACCCACCACTCTTGTGAAACCGGACGAAAGTCCACCGACGCGCAGCGGTAGTTCAGTCGGTTAGAATACCGGCCTGTCACGCCGGGGGTCGCGGGTTCGAGTCCCGTCCGCTGCGCCATATTTTCCAGCTTGAGTTCGCTCGGGTTGAGATGAAGAAGATCTAACAGGCTGTTTCATCAGACGAAGCAAGAGTTGTACGGACGAAAGTCCACCGACATGCAGCGGTAGTTCAGTCGGTTAGAATACCGGCCTGTCACGCCGGGGGTCGCGGGTTCGAGTCCCGTC
>JBIHZW010000388.1:0-2829 GCA_044240245.1 Pseudomonas sp.
GAACCAGCAGCTCGGCCCGTTCATCTCTCATGAGATGAACCGCTGCATCGCCTGCTACCGCTGCGTGCGTTACTACAAGGATTACGCCGGCGGTACTGACCTGGGTGTGTATGGCGCGCACGACAACGTGTACTTCGGCCGCGTCGAAGACGGCGTGCTGGAAAGCGAGTTTTCCGGCAACCTGGTCGAGGTTTGCCCGACCGGTGTGTTCACCGACAAGACCCACTCCGAGCGCTACAACCGCAAGTGGGACATGCAGTTCGCCCCGAGCATCTGCCATGGCTGCGCCAGCGGCTGCAACACCAGCCCCGGCGAGCGTTATGGCGAACTGCGGCGCATCGAAAACCGCTTCAACGGTGATGTGAACCAGTATTTCCTCTGCGACCGTGGCCGTTTCGGTTACGGCTACGTCAACCGCACTGATCGCCCGCGTCAGCCGCTGCTGGTGAATAAAGATGGTGGCGAAAAGCTCGGCATCGATGCCGCGCTGGACAAGGCCGCCGAGCTGCTCAAAGGCAAACGCGTAATCGGCATCGGTTCGCCGCGCGCCAGCCTGGAAAGCAACTTCGCCCTGCGAGAGCTGGTCGGCGAGGCCAACTACTACTCCGGTATCGCCGCTGGCGAGCTGGAAAATATCCGCCTGATCCGCGACATCCTGCAGAACGGCCCGCTGGCGGTGCCGACCCTGCGTGAAGTGGAGCTGCACGACGCGGTGTTTATCCTTGGTGAAGACCTCACCCAGACTGCCGCGCGCATGGCTTTGGCCCTGCGTCAGACGGTCAAGGGCAAGGCCACTGAAATCGCTGCGTCGATGAAGATTCAGGACTGGCACATGGCTGCCGTGCAGAACGTCGCTCAGGACGCGCTGCATCCGCTGTTTATCGCCAGCGTCACCGCCACCCGTCTGGATGATATTGCCGAAGCCTGCGTGCACGCGGCCCCGGCTGACCTGGCGCGTATCGGTTTTGCCGTGGCCCACGCCATCGACCCAAGCGCCCCGGCGGTTAACGGTCTGGATGCAGATGTTGGCGAGCTGGTGCAGTTGATTGCCGAAGCGCTGCTTGAAGCCAAGCGTCCGCTGATCGTCTCCGGCGCATCCCTGGGCGAGAAGAGCCTGATCGAAGCCGCCGCGAATATCGCCAGCGCGCTGAAGAATCGCGAAAAGAACGCCTCCATCAGCCTGGTAGTGCCGGAAGCCAACAGCATGGGCCTGGCCCTGCTGGGTGGCGAGTCCGTCGATGCGGCGCTGCAGGCGCTGACGTCCGGCCAGGCCGATGCCGTGATCGTGCTGGAAAACGACCTCTATCGTCGCGCCGATGCAGCCAAGGTCGATGCCGCTTTGACGGCTGCCAAGTTGGTGATCGTCGCCGACCATCAGCACACCGCCACCAGCGAAAAAGCCCATCTGCTGCTGCCGGTAGCCAGCTTCGCCGAAGGCGATGGCACCCTGGTCAGCTTTGAAGGCCGCGCCCAGCGCTTCTTCCAGGTGTTCGAGCCGAGCTATTACGACGCCAATATCCTGATTCGCGAAGGCTGGCGCTGGCTGCATGCGCTGCACAGCACCCTGCAAGGCAAGCCGCTCGATTGGACGCAGCTGGATGCGGTGACCGCCGCTGTGGCCGCGAGCAACAGTTTGCTGGCACGCATCGGCGAAGCTGCGCCCAACGCCACCTTCCGCATCAAGGGCCTCAAGCTGGCCCGTGAGCCGCACCGTTACAGCGGTCGCACCGCCATGCGCGCCAATATCAGCGTGCACGAGCCGCGTCAGCCGCAGGACCAGGATTCGGCTTTTGCCTTCTCCATGGAAGGCTATTCCGGCAGCAAGGAAGACCGTCAGCAGATTCCATTCGCCTGGTCGCCGGGCTGGAACTCGCCGCAGGCCTGGAACAAGTTCCAGGACGAAGTCGGCGGCCATCTGCGCGCTGGTGACCCCGGCGTACGTCTGCTGGAAGCCAAAGGCGTGGTATTGCCCTGGTTCAGCGTACCGGCCGCCTTTAACCCGGCTCCGGGCACCTTGCAGGCCGTGGCGCTGCATCACCTGTTCGGCAGTGAAGAAACCTCGGCCGGCGCCGCGCCGCTGCAAGAGCGCATTCCCGCACCTTACGCGCTGCTGGCCAAGGCTGAAGCGGATCGTTTGGGGGTAAATGACGGCGCGCTGCTGAGCCTGACAGTCGCCGGGCAGACCCTGCGCCTGCCGCTGCAGATCACCGAAGAGTTGGCCATTGGTGTGGTCGGCTTGCCAGTGGGCTTGGTAGGCATGCCGGCGCTGATCGCAGGTAGCGTGGTCACCCGCATTGAGGAGGCCGCGCAATGAGTTGGCTGACCCCCGAAGTGCTGGATGTGCTGATCGCCGTACTCAAGGCCATCGTGATTCTGCTGGTGGTGGTGGTCTGCGGCGCGCTGCTGAGCTTTGTCGAACGGCGCCTGCTGGGCTTGTGGCAGGACCGCTACGGTCCGAACCGGGTTGGGCCGTTCGGCATGTTTCAGATCGCGGCCGACATGATCAAGATGTTCTTCAAGGAGGACTGGACGCCGCCGTTCGCCGACAAGTTCATCTTTATCCTGGCGCCGATGATCGCCTTCGCCGCCATGTTGATGGCCTTTGCGATTATCCCGATCACGCCGAACTGGGGTGTGGCGGACCTGAACATCGGCATCCTGTTCTTCTTCGCTATGGCCGGGCTGTCGGTGTATGCCGTGTTGTTCGCCGGCTGGGCGAGTAACAACAAATTTGCCCTGCTCGGTGCGCTGCGCGCCTCGGCGCAGACGGTGTCCTACGAGGTGTTTCTGGCGCTGGCGCTGATGGGCATCGTCGCCCAGGTTGGCTCG
>JBIHZW010000389.1:0-2803 GCA_044240245.1 Pseudomonas sp.
GCCCAGCTCGTTGACCCGGTTACGTACGGTGGTCAGGTTCTGCTTGATCGAGTATTCGCGAATTTCGACCAGCTTGGCCTGAGTCAGCGCCAGGCGCAGCACCTGCTGCTCACCACGCTGCACAGTGGTCAGGTCGAAATCGGTGAAGTCCTTGCGAATCAGCTGCTGGGCTTTTTCCAGCGCCGCTTCATCGGCAAAGCCCAGCTGGATGGCACCATCCAGCTCAGGCAGGCTGCGATAACGCACGCGCTCTTTACGCAGCAGGCTCTTGACCTCGCCTTCGTAAACCTTGCGGCGCGCATCCAGCGCCTTGTCCATGTCCACTTCCATCAGGAAGTGCACACCACCGGACAAGTCCAGGCCGAGCTTCATTGGGCTACCGCCCAGGTTGCGCAGCCAATCTGGCGTGGTTTGCGCCAGGTTCAAGGCCACCACAAACTCGTCGCTCAAGGCCTTGCGTACCAGCTCTTTGGCTGGCAGCTGGTCTTCAGCGCTATTCAAACGCAGCAAGCCGGCACGACCCTGATTGGCCAGGCTGACAGCTTTTACACTGATACCGGCTGCTTCCAGGGCGCGGCTGGCGCGGTCCAGATCAGCCTGCTCGACGCGCATGGCGGAGCTGTTGCCACTGATCTGGATCGCCGGATCATCCGGGTACAGATTGGGCGCGGAATAAAGGAAGCCGATTGCCAGCACAGCCAGAATCAGCAGGTACTTCCAGAGGGGAAATTTGTTGAGCATGACGCCGCCCGTTATGACGCGGGGCGCATTAAGCGCCCCGTCGAATGGTAAAGGTGTGTTGCTTAGATCGCTTTCAGCGTGCCTTTAGGCAGCGAGGCGGCAATCGCCACTTTCTGAATCTTCAGCTCGACGGTGTCGGATACTTCGATTACCACGAAGTCATCGGAAACCTTCGACACCTTGCCAGCGATACCGCCGCTGGTTACCACTTCGTCACCTTTCTGCAGGCCGCTGATCAGACCTTTGTGCTCTTTGGCACGCTTGGCCTGTGGGCGCCAGATCATCAGATAGAAGATGACCAGAAAGCCGACCAGAAATACCCATTCAAAGCCACTACCAGCAGGACCGGCAGCCGGTGCGGCGCCTTCAGCGAAAGCAGCGGGGATAAAAAAGCTCATGTAACACTCCTGTTGCAAGGGTCTTTAAAAGGTTGGGAATCAATCCAGAGGCGGCGTAGGCAGCCCGCGTTTGGCATAGAAGGCATCGACAAAGGCGGCCAATGTACCCTGTTGAATAGCCTCGCGCAAACCAGCCATAAGCACCTGATAGTGCCGTAAGTTGTGGATTGTATTGAGCATGCTACCCAGCATTTCGCCACATTTATCCAGATGGTGCAGATAGGCACGGGAGAAATGTTTGCAGGTGTAACAGTCGCACGTCGAGTCCAGCGGCGAATCGTCGTGCTTATGGAAGGCATTGCGGATTTTCAGCACGCCGGTGTCGACAAACAGGTGACCGTTGCGCGCGTTGCGAGTCGGCATCACGCAGTCAAACATGTCCACACCACGGCGCACGCCTTCGACCAGGTCTTCCGGCTTGCCCACGCCCATCAGGTAGCGCGGCTTGTCGGCCGGCAGCTGCGCAGGCAGGTAATCGAGCACCTTGATCATTTCGTCTTTCGGCTCGCCGACTGACAGGCCGCCAATGGCATAACCGTCAAAGCCGATCTGCTCCAGCCCATCCAGAGAAACTTTGCGCAATTCCTCATGCATGCCGCCCTGGACGATGCCGAACAGCGCCGCCGTGCTTTCGCCATGGGCCTCCTTCGAACGTTTGGCCCAGCGCAGCGACAACTCCATCGAGCGCTTGGCCACATCGAACTCGGCCGGATACGGCGTGCATTCGTCGAAAATCATCACGATGTCCGAGCCCAGGTCGCGCTGCACCTGCATCGACTCTTCCGGCCCCATAAACACCTTGGCGCCATCGACCGGTGAGGCGAAGTACACGCCCTCCTCCTTGATCTTGCGCATGGCGCCCAGACTGAACACCTGGAAGCCGCCGGAGTCGGTAAGGATCGGCCCCTGCCACTGCATAAAGTCATGCAGGTCGCCGTGCTTCTTGATCACTTCAGTACCGGGACGCAACCACAGGTGGAAGGTGTTGCCGAGGATGATCTGCGCGCCAATCGCTTCGATATCACGCGGCAGCATGCCCTTGACCGTGCCATAGGTGCCCACCGGCATAAACGCCGGGGTTTCCACTACGCCACGGGGGAAGCTCAGCCGACCACGGCGCGCCTTGCCCTCGGTCGCCAACAATTCGAAAGACATGCGACACGTGCGCGTCATAACTGTTCCTCTGGCCCGCGCGGTGCGGGGTTGCGGGTGATGAACATGGCATCACCGTAACTGAAAAAGCGATAATTCCCGGCAATCGCCGCCTGATAGGCCGCCATGGTTTCCGGGTAACCGGCAAACGCCGACACCAGCATCAGCAAGGTCGATTCGGGCAAATGAAAATTGGTCACCAGCGCATCGACCACATGCAGCGGCCGGCCGGGGTAGATAAAGATATCGGTGTCGCCGCTGAACGCTTTGAGCACGCCATCACGCGCCGCGCTTTCCAGCGAACGCACGCTGGTGGTGCCGACGGCAATCACCCGACCGCCACGCGCACGACAGGCGGCCACGGCGTCGACCACATCCTGACTGACCTCCAGCCACTCGCTGTGCATGTGATGTTCTTCGATGCGCTCGACCCGCACCGGCTGAAAGGTGCCCGCACCGACGTGCAGGGTGACAAACGCCCGCTCAACTCCCTTCTCGGCAATCGCCGCCAG
>JBIHZW010000390.1:0-2799 GCA_044240245.1 Pseudomonas sp.
TCCAGGGCCTGTCGGGCTTCCAGGGTGTCGGCAGGCGCTTCCAGGTCTACGGCGAACTGCCGGTGGATGGCGGTAGCGTGATGCTGGTCGACGATTACGGCCACCACCCGCGCGAAGTCGCTGCTGTGATTAAGGCCGTGCGCGGTGGTTGGCCGGAGCGCCGCTTGGTGATGGTTTACCAGCCGCACCGTTTCAGCCGCACCCGTGACCTGTACGACGATTTCGTCCAGGTACTCGGTGATGCCCAGGTGCTGCTACTGATGGAAGTCTACCCGGCCGGTGAAGCACCGATTCCGGGGGCGGACAGCCGCAACCTGTGCCACAGCATCCGTCAGCGCGGCCAGCTCGACCCGATCTATATCGAGCGCGGCGTGGACCTCGCGCCAATCGTCAAGCCGCTGCTGCGCGCTGGCGACATTCTTCTCTGCCAAGGCGCCGGCGATATCGGCGGCCTGGCTCCGCAACTGTTGCAAAGCCCGCTGTTCGCAGCGGCCGAAGGTAAGTCGAAATGAGTGCTGCCAGTCTGCAATCACAATTTCCGGTCAGCGCCTTTGGTCGCGTGGCCGTGCTGTTCGGCGGCAAGAGCGCCGAGCGTGAGGTCTCGCTGAAGTCCGGTAATGCCGTGCTGCAAGCACTGCAAGCGGCTGGCGTGGATGCGTTCGGTATCGATGCTGGCGATGACCTGCTGCAGCGTCTGACTGCCGAGAAAATCGACCGCGCCTTTATCGTGCTGCACGGCCGTGGTGGCGAAGACGGCTCGATGCAGGGCCTGCTCGAATGCGCTGGGATTCCTTACACCGGCAGCGGCATCCTGGCTTCGGCCCTGGCAATGGACAAACTGCGCACCAAGCGCGTGTGGCTGAGCCTCGGCTTGCCGACGCCAGCGCACGCCGCGCTGGCTTGCGAAGCCGACTGCCATGCAGCTGCTGCCGAGCTGGGCTTCCCGCTGTTCGTCAAGCCGGCCCATGAGGGTTCGAGCATTGGCATGGCCAAGGTCAGCGATGTCGACGCGCTTATTACCGCCTGGAAGGATGCCAGTCGTTATGACTCGCAGGTGCTGGTCGAGCAGATGATCGCCGGTCCTGAGTTCACCATCGCCATGCTACGCGGTCAGGTGCTGCCACCGATTGCCCTAGGCACGCCGCACAGCTTCTACGACTACGACGCCAAGTACCTGGCCAATGACACCCAGTACCGCATCCCGTGCGGTCTCTCGGCGGAGAAGGAAGCTGAGCTGAAAGACCTCACCGCCCGTGCCTGCGAAGCAGTCGGCACCCAGGGCTGGGCCCGCGCCGACGTGATGCAGGATGCCGACGGCAAGTTCTGGCTGCTGGAAGTCAACACCGTACCGGGCATGACCGACCACAGCCTGGTGCCAATGGCAGCCCGTGCTGCGGGTCTGGATTTTCAACAACTGGTGTTGGCGATTCTTGCCGACAGCCTTGAGGCACGGGGTTAAGTCATGACGGCCACCTTGCGTCACCAGCCAGGCTCGAACCGCGCCCCCGTGCGCGGTAAGCCTGCGCAGCGCGGCGCCAGCCGTTTGGTGGCCAAGGAGCCGATCAGCCTTCGGATAAGCCTGCCGAAAGCCCGTTTCACAGGCATGGGCAGCTGGCTGAAGCGCCTGACCTGGCCGCTGTTGCTGCTTGCGCTGGGGTACGGCACCTATGAGCTGTCGTTGCGTGCGTTGCCCTATGCCGATCAGCCGATTGCGCGGATCAGCGTCGAGGGCGACCTCAGCTACGTCAATCAGCAGGCCGTGCAGGAGCGTATTGCGCCTTATGCCAGTGCGAGCTTTTTCAGTGTTGACCTGCTCAGCCTGCGTCGCGAGCTGGAACTGATGCCATGGATCGCCAGCGCCCAGGTGCGCCGCGTATGGCCGGATCAGTTGGTGGTGCGTCTGGAAGAACAATTGCCGATTGCCCGTTGGGGCGATGAGGCACTGCTGAACAACCAGGGCGAGGCGTTCGCACCGCTGGAATTGGCGAATTACCCACACCTGCCGCAGCTGTATGGCCCCAAGCGTGCGCAGCAGCAGGTGATGCAGCAATACCAGGTGCTCAGCCAGATGCTGCGGCCCATGGGCTTTTCCGTGGCACGCCTGGAGTTGCGTGAGCGCGGCAGCTGGTTCCTCTCCACCGGGCAGGGCATCGAACTGCTGCTGGGGCGTGACCATCTGGTGGAAAAAATGCGGCGCTTCACGGCCATTTATGACAAGGCCCTGAAAGAGCAACAAACGAATATTGCGCGGATCGATCTGCGTTATGCCAACGGCCTGGCCGTGGCATGGCGTGAGCCGGTAGCGCCCACGGCGGCACCAACCGCTGTCGTGCAGTGAATCAGGAGAAGGCAAGAGCCATGGCAAACGTGCAGAGCGGCAAGATGATCGTCGGCCTCGACATCGGTACCTCCAAGGTGGTGGCGCTGGTCGGTGAAGTGAATGCGGACGGCCAACTGGAAATCGTCGGCATCGGCACCCATCCGTCGCGCGGCCTGAAAAAAGGCGTGGTGGTGAATATCGAATCCACCGTGCAGTCGATCCAGCGCGCCGTCGAAGAAGCCCAGCTGATGGCCGGCTGCCGTATCCACTCGGCCTTCGTCGGCGTGGCCGGCAATCATATCCGCAGCCTCAACAGCCACGGCATCGTCGCCATTCGTGATCGTGAAGTCAGTCCGGCGGATCTGGAGCGCGTACTCGACGCCGCCCAGGCCGTGGCTATTCCTGCCGACCAGCGTGTGCTGCACACCCTGCCGCAGGATTACGTGATCGATAACCAGGAAGGCGTGCGTGAGCCGCTG
>JBIHZW010000391.1:0-2786 GCA_044240245.1 Pseudomonas sp.
GTGTGGATTACGACGGCACTCACTCGCGCAACGCCAGCTCGATCAACTACGACATGGACGACTACGCCGGTGTCGTGGTCGGCATGCTCAAAGAGTTCTGCGATGCCCAGGAGCTGCCACATCCGCACATTTTCTCGGAAAGCGGCCGCTCGCTGACCGCGCACCACGCCATGCTGGTGGTGCAGGTTACCGATGTGGAAAAACACAACGACGAGATCCCCAAGATCGAAGACGTCACCAGCCTGCCGGAAACCGTGCGTTACCTAGTCGAGCTGCTCGGTCCGACCGATATCGAGATGGTTACCGAGACCTACTGGCGCGCTACCCACTATATGAGCGACGTGGCCACTCAGTACGCTGACGGCAAACTTAGCCTGACCGAAAAGGCCCTGGCCGAGCAGTGCTACTTCGCCGTCTGCCGCCGCCTGCACAACTCGCTCAAAGCCCGTCAACGTTCGCACCGTCAGGTGCTGGATGAGCTGAACGACAAGCTGGCCGACAAGTACATCTGCAACTTCTCGGTATTCCAGAGCCTGCCGGACACCTGGGCCATCGGCCAGGTGCTGCCGATTCTGCCGCTCAATCGTCTCGACGAAGAGCCGCTGCGCCGCGCCGTGCTGCAGGACCTGACTTGCGACTCCGACGGCAAGATCCGCCAGTACGTCGACGAGCAGAGCATCGAGACCAGCCTGCCGGTGCACGAAGTGCGCGAGGGCGAGGACTACCTGCTGGGGATCTTCCTGGTCGGTGCCTATCAGGAAATTCTCGGCGACATGCACAACCTGTTCGGCGACACCGATTCGGTGAACATCTACCAGAACGCCGATGGCAGCGTGTACCACGCCGGTATCGAGACCCACGACACCATCGAGGACATGCTGCGCTACGTGCACCTGTCGCCGGAGGAGTTGATGAACCACTACCGCGACAAGGTTGCCAGCGCCAAGATCAGCCCGCGCGAACGCACCCAGTTCCTCGACGCGCTGCGTCTGGGGTTGACTCGTTCCTCTTATTTGTCGTCTTGATCGCGGGCAAGCCCGCTCCTACACAATCGCTGTGTAACTGAAAAGGCCCCGCACTGCGGGGCCTTTTGCTATCTGCTGGCGGTTATTAAGCGCCCAGCAGGCTCTGCCCACATACGCGCAGCACCTGCGCGGTGGCCGCGCCGGAACCGGGCTGGGCGAACCAGGCCACGGCTTCGGCGACATCCTGCGGCAGGCCGCCCTGGCCCATGGAGTTCATCCGCCGGCCGGCTTCGCGGATGGTCAGCGGGATGGCGGCGGTCATCTGGGTTTCGATAAAACCGGGGGCTACGGCGTTGATGCTGATGCCGCGCTTGGCCAGCGTCGGCGCCCAGGCTTGCGCCAGGCCGATAACCCCGGCCTTGCTGACGGCGTAATTGGTCTGGCCCATATTGCCGGCGATGCCGCTGATCGAGGCGATCAGCACCACGCGGCCATTGTCGTGCAGCTTACCGGCGTCCAGCAGGGCTTGAGTCAGCACCTGCGGGGCATTCAGGTTGACGTTGATCACCGAGTTCCAGAACTCGTCACTCATCTTCGCCAGGGTCTTGTCGCGGGTGATGCCGGCGTTGTGCACAACGATATCGATGCCGTCCGGTAGAGCCTCGATCAGCTGCGCGGCGGCGTCACTGGTACAAATATCCAGGGCTAGGCTGCGCCCACCCAGGCGTGCAGCCAGTGCGTCGAGGGCGTCCTTGGCCGGTGGCACGTCCAGCAGCACCACCTCGGCACCATCGCGGGCCAGGGTTTCCGCAATGGCCGCACCGATGCCGCGCGAGGCCCCGGTGACCAGCGCCTTCTTGCCGGCCAGTGGCCGAGTCCAGTCCTTGACCTGTTCGCCGCAGGCGTTCAGGCGCAGCACCTGGCCGGATACATAGGCGCTTTTCGGCGAGAGGAAGAAGCGCAGCGCGCCTTCCAGCTGCGTCTCGCCGCCCTTGCCGACGTAGATCAGCTGCACATTACCGCCGCGACGGATTTCCTTGCCCAGCGAGCGGCTGAAGCCTTCCAGCGAACGCTGCACGCTGGCGGCAATCGGGTCTTTCAGCGATTCCGGGGCGCGGCCAAGGATTACCACGCGCGGGCATTTATCCAGGCCCTTGAAAGCCGGCTGGAAGAAGTCGCGCAGCTCGATCAGTTGCTCGAAGCGGGTCAGCCCGCTGGCGTCGAACACCAGCGCCTTGAGCTTGGGGCCGTGCTCGGCAGTCCAGCGCGGCAGTTCAAGCTGGCCTTCGCGGGCGGCGAACAGGGCGTCGGTCAGTTTGTTGGCAAAGGGCAGTACGGCGCTGGCCAGGCTGCCTTCGCCGCCAATCAGCAGGGCACCGTCCACCGGTCGGCTGCGCCCAGCCATCCAGCGCTCCAGCAGCAACGGTGCCGGCAAGCCGAGAGCGCTCACCAGGCGGCGACCGGACGTGGAGTTGGCAAAGGCGAGATAACGGTCGGACATGGGGCGGCTCCTGCGCATGGATCAAAAGTGCGCCCACTCTACGCAGGCAGCAGAAATGCGCAATTGACCGCATCGCCTGCTGCACTGGCAAGGCGGCCAATGCCACACTGTGGTAACAGGTTAGCCTGTGCGCCATTCACTAGAACCCGTCCAAAGTCTGCTGCGCGTCGGCCCTGCGGCGTTAGAAACAGGCTCGGAATGCTCATGTACGAAAGTACACTCCGCTTCCTCGCCTGTTCTTGCCTTGCAGGACTCTAGCTCGCGAGACTTTGAACAGATTCTAAGACCTATCCCAGCTCAGGAGTCCTCCATGACCCAGC
>JBIHZW010000124.1:0-9825 GCA_044240245.1 Pseudomonas sp.
CTGAGCGCGGCGTGTTTATCCTGGCCTTCCTGCTGCTGGTGGTAGGCAGCTCGTTGGCGCTGTTCGCCGTACGTGCGCCGGTGGTTAAAAGCCAGGTCGGCTTTGCCCTGTGGTCGCGGGAAACCCTGCTGCTGGTGAATAACCTGATTCTGGTGGTCGCCGCGGCGATGATTCTGCTCGGCACCCTCTACCCGTTGGTGCTGGACGCCATGACCGGCGCCAAGCTGTCGGTCGGCCCGCCGTACTTCAACGCGCTGTTCGTGCCGCTGATGGGCCTGCTGATGGCGATGATCGCGGTCGGCGTGCTGGTGCGCTGGAAAGACACGCCGCTGCAGTGGCTGCTGAGCATGCTCGCGCCGGTGCTGATCGGCAGTGTGGTGCTGGCAGTGATCGCCACCTTCCTGGTCGGCGACTTCAACTGGGCAGTGCTCGGGGTCTGCCTGCTGGCCGCCTGGGTGGTGCTGGCCGGGCTGCGCGACATCGTCGAGAAAACCCGCCACAAGGGCTTTTTCCGCGGGCTGCCAAGCTTGACCCGCAGTTACTGGGGCATGCAGACCGCGCACCTGGGCATGGCCGTGTGCGCCCTGGGCGTGGTGCTGACCAGCATGGGCAGCTTCGAGCGCGATATGCGCATGGCGCCGGGCGAATCCGTGGAAATTGGCGGCTACCAGTTTATTTTCGAAGGTGCCGAGCACTTCGAAGGGCCGAACTTCACCTCCGACAAAGGCACGGTGCGCATCCTCGAAGAGGGCAAGCAGATTGCCGTGCTGCACCCGGAGAAGCGTCTGTACACCGTGCAACAGTCGGTGATGACCGAGGCCGGCATCGACGCCGGGATCACCCGCGATCTGTTCGTCGCCCTGGGTGAGCCGCTGGAAAACGGCGCCTGGGCGGTACGTGTGCATATCAAGCCGTTCGTTCGCTGGATCTGGTTCGGCGCGTTGTTGATGGGCTTTGGCGGCTTCCTCGCTGCCAGCGACAAGCGCTACCGCATGAAGGTACGCACCCGCGTACGTGACGCGCTGGGCATGACAGGGGCGCAGGCATGAAGCGTTTACTGCTGCTGTTACCGCTGGTGCTGTTTCTCGGCGTGGCGGTGTTTCTCTACCGTGGCCTGTTCCTCGATCCCACCGAACTGCCTTCGGCGCTGATCGGCAAGCCGTTTCCTGCGTTCTCCCTGCCTGCCGTGCAGGATGGCAAAACGCTGAGCGAGGCCGATCTCAAGGGCAAACCGGCGCTGGTCAACGTTTGGGCGACCTGGTGCGTGGCTTGCCGTGTTGAGCATCCGGTGCTGAACAAGCTGGCCAAGCTCGGCGTGACCATTCACGGGGTCAACTACAAGGATGACAACGCCGCCGCGCAGAAGTGGCTGGTGGAGTTCCATGATCCCTATCAGCTGAATATCAACGATGCGCGCGGTACCCTGGGCCTGGACCTGGGCGTGTACGGTGCGCCTGAGACCTTCCTGATCGACAAGGACGGCATCATTCGCCACAAGTTTGTCGGGGTGATCGATGAGCGTGTCTGGCGTGAACAGCTGGCGCCGCTCTACCAAGAGTTAGTCGATGAGGTGCAGCCATGAAACGTCTGCTAAGCGCCGCTGTATTGGGCCTGGCGTTGTTGGGCACCGCCCAGGCAGCTATCGACACCTACGAGTTTGCCACTGAGGCCGAGCGCGAGCGTTACCGCAATCTGGTGGAAGAGCTGCGCTGCCCCAAGTGCCAGAACCAGAACATCGCCGACTCCGATGCGCCGATAGCCATGGACCTGCGTGCGCAGATCTTCCGCATGCTGGAGGAGGGCCAGAGCAATGAGCAGATCATCGACTTTCTGGTCAGCCGCTATGGCGATTTCGTGCTCTACAAGCCGCCGGTAACCGCGCGCACGTTGCTGCTGTGGTACGGCCCGGCTGGTTTGTTGGCCGGTGGCTTTATCCTGCTCGGGGTCATCCTGGTGCGTCGTCGCAGCAAGCCGGGCGCCGCCGCCAGTGGCCTGTCTGCCGATGAACAGCAGCGTCTGGCTGCTCTGCTTAATCAAACGCCTGTGGATAAGAAAGACTGATGATTGAATTCTGGTTATGCGCCGGCCTGCTGTTGCTGACGGCCCTGGCGTTTCTGCTGATCCCGGTGCTGCGCGCGCGCAAGGTGCAGGCCGAAGAAGACCGTACTGCCCTTAACGTGACCCTGTATCAGGAGCGTTTGCTGGACCTGCAAGGCCAGCACGACGCGGGTGCGCTGAATGCCGAGCAATTGGCCAATGGTCGTGATGAGGCAGCCCGCGAGTTGCTCGCCGATACCGAGGGTGCGCAAGCGCAGCCGCCTCAGCGCGCGCTGGGCGGCAAGATTCCGCTGATTGCCGCGCTGCTGATGCCTCTGTTGGGGTATGGCCTGTACCAGCACTGGGGCGCCATCGATGATGTGGAGCGTGCGCAAACCTTTGCCCAGCAGCCAAAGACCATCGAGGAAATGACCGCACGCCTGGAGGCTGCGGTGCAGAACGATCCCAAGTCCGCCGAAAGCTGGTACTTCCTCGGTCGTACCTATATGGCTCAGGAGCGCGCCGCTGACGCTGCCGTGGCCTTCGAACGCGCTGTCGGTGTAGCCGGGCGTGA
Source organism: Pseudomonas sp. (assembly GCA_044240245.1). Lineage (GTDB taxonomy): Bacteria > Pseudomonadota > Gammaproteobacteria > Pseudomonadales > Pseudomonadaceae > Aquipseudomonas. Next base: position 2,612 of record JBIHZW010000124.1, read on the forward strand.
GCCGGAGCTGCTCGGGCAGTGGGTGCAGGCGCTGTATTTTTCCGGCAACAAGCAATGGACCGAACAACTGCAGGCGCTGACCGATGAGGCACTGAAAGCCGATCCGGCAGAAGTCACCAGCCTCGGTCTGCTCGGTATTGCCGCCTATGAAGCCGGGCAGTTTCAGCAGGCGATTGACCGCTGGCAGCAGCTGGTGGCGGTTCTGCCGGCCGAAGACCCTTCGCGCCTGGCGATTCAGGGCGGGATTGACCGCGCCCGTGAGCAACTTGGCGCGCCTGCGGCCGATGCTGCACCGGCGGCTAGCCAAGGCCTGAAAGTGCGAGTCGCTCTGGCTGCCGAGCTGCAGGCCAGGGTACAGCCGGGTGATGCAGTGTTTATCTTCGCTCGCGCCGTCTCCGGACCGCCGATGCCTCTGGCGGTCAAGCGCCTGAGCGTGGCTGACCTGCCGGCTGAAGTCAGCCTGTCGGATAGCGATGCGATGATGCCGCAGCTGAAGATCTCCGGCTTTGAGCAGGTGCAGCTGGTCGCGCGCATCTCGCGCAGCGGCAACGCCACGGCCGGTGAGTGGATCGGCAGCAGCCAGCCGCTGGCCAGCAAGACCACCGAGCTGCAGCAGCTGGTGATCGACAGCGCTGACAGCAAAGCGCCATGAGGTCGTTACTGCGCGGCGCCGTGCTGATTAGCCTGCTGGGGCTCGGCGCTTGCGTGCAGAGCCCGTTTGCCACGGCGCCGGTAACAACCCCGAGTGGCAGCAGCAATCACCCGCGCTTTGCGCCACCACCAGGAGTGGACAGCCAGTGGGATGCCGGGCTGGGGGTGTATGTGGTGGGCGGCGCCTCTCACCTGTACTACCGTGAGCGCACCTATTACCGCTGGAACTCCGGCTGGAGCTGGGCCAGTAACCCGCAGGGTCCCTGGTTGCCGACTGACAGCAGCGGCGTGCCGCCGGGCTTGTACCGTCGCTACGCTCAGTAAGAGCTTATCTACGATCTGCTGCGCGTCGGCCCTGCTGCGTTAAAAGCAGGCCGGGACGCGGCGTCTCGGAATGCTCATTTACAGCTCGTAAACTCCGCGTCCTCGCCTGTTTTTGCCTTGCAGGACTCTAGCTCGCGAGATCGTAAACAGTCTCTAAGCGCCGCTAGTGTGCGGGGCAGGGCGTCGCTGGGCGGCGCTCGATATCCGGCTCGAAATCTTCGATCAAACGGCAGATGGCCTGACTATCGGGCGCGCACTCGCCTTTGTCGGCCCAGTCGTCGAAGGCGTTCTGCATCACCAGCGCCAGGCGCTGACACTCCTCGATATGCGCCTGTAAGGCCGCCAACCGTTCGCTAAGCAGGTCGCGTACCTCTGCGCAGGGCGCCTGGCCGTTATCGGCGCTGGCGAGTATCTGCTGGCTGTCTTTCAGGCTAAAGCCCAAACGGCGGGCGCGGGCGATAAAGCGCAGGCGTTGCAGGTCTGCGCTGGAATACTCCTGGTAGCCGTTATCCGGGTTGCGCGTGGGCCGGAGCAGGCCTAGATCGGTGTAGTGACGCACGGTCTCACTGCTGACAGCGGCGGCTTTGGCCAGTTGGGCTACGCGCATAATCAATCTCCAGAATCGACAAAGGCCGCGCCAGGTTAAAACCTGGGGGCGGCCCTTGGGTCAAGCTCGCAGGTTTATTCGGCGATCTGCAGCTTGCGCGCCTCGTGATAAACGAAGCGAATTTTCTCGTACTCGAACGGCGAGTTGAGCTGGCCGTAGCGGAAGTTCACCGTGGAGCGCTGGTCGACTACTTCCAGCAGAGTGATTTCCGGATGGCTGGTGCTGGCTTCGGCGACGTTCAGCCAGTTGACCTGGCTTTTCGCTGCAAAATCCGCCACCAGCCCGCCGGTATCGCGCAGGTTGGATGGGCCCAGTAGCGGCAGAATCAGGTAAGGCCCGGCTGGCGTGCCGTAATAACCGAGGGTCTGGCCGAAGTCTTCACGCTGCTTGGGCAGGCCCATGCGCGTAGCCGGGTCCCACAGGCCGGCGACCCCCAGGGTGGTGTTTAGCAGCAGGCGGCCGGTGGTCTGCATGGCACGCTTGCCCTTTAGCTGCAGCGCGCTGTTGAGCAGGTTAGGCACATCACCCAGGTTGCTGAAGAAGTTGCTGACGCCGGTCTGCACCAGATTAGGGGTGATATAGCGGTAGCCGTCGACAATCGGCAGGAACACCCATTCATCAAAGCGGTAGTTGAAGTGATAGACGCGGCGGTTCCACGATTCCAGCGGGTCATACACATGCAGCGCGCTGAGGGTCGAGCGCTCGAACTCGCGCTGATCCAGCCCGGGGTTGAATTGCAGGTGCTGCAACGGCTGCTTGAAGCCGTCGTCATCAACGCTGTGCTCGGCGTGCGCCAGGCTGCTGCCCAGCAACAGGGTGAAAAACACGGCAAGGGAAATGGGCTTAGCCACGGAAGAACTCCAGCATGGCGTCGCTATTGACGCGGTAGTTGAGGTTGCCGCAATGGCCACCCAGCGGGTATACGGTCAGGCGATCGCCCAGGGTGGTGCGCAAAAAGCCCAGGTCACCAGGGCCGAGAATCACATCGTCAGCGTTGTGCATAACGGCGATCTTGCTGCTGTTTTTCAGGTAGTCGGCCACTGCATACAAGCTGACCTGATCAATCAGCTGCGCCACGCTGCCGCCGTCCGTGCGTGCACGCCACATGGGGATCAGTTGCTCGGTCAGGTAGCAGTCGAAGTCGCACTGCAGGGCGCGACGGAAGAACGGCGTGAGGCTGGTGCCTTCGCTGATCGGGTAGTCGATTGGAGTGATCAGGCCGCGGCGGTTGATCAGGTCCGAGGTAAAGGCGATATCGGCGGAGGAGAAGCGGAAGGCCGCGCCGATTAGCATGGCCATCTGCTCGTCGCTGAGCTGCTCGCCGGAGTTCTGGAAGTCATACAGCAGGGCGTCGTTGATATCGACGTAGCCCTTGTTCTGGAAGTAGCGGGTCAGCTTGCCCAGTACCAGCTCATAGAAGGTGGTGCTGTTGTCGATGCCTTCGACCTTGGTTTGCACCATGCGGTCGAGGTTGGTGATCGAGGTGTAGAGGTTGACCGGCGGATTGAGCAGCAGCACGCGCTTGAAGTTGAAGCTGCGGCGGGTTTCATCCAACTCGCTGACAAAGGCCGCCTGCAACGCGCCGAGGCTGTAGCCGGTGAGGTGGTATTCGCTGACTTTCAGGCGCGGATGCTGCGCACGCACGGCCTGCATGGTGCGGTACAGATCGTCGGCGTCTTCGCGGGTAATGCCGGGTGTGGCAAAGCGCGAGGCCGAGGTCATAAAGTCATAGCTGGTGGGCGACGACAGTTGCACCACGTGATAACCGGCGCCGTAGAACAGCTTCTTCAGGTATTCCGGGGTGCTGCTGGCGTAATGCGCGCCCGTGCCGGCGATGATAAAGATCAGCGGCGCTTCACCAGACTGCTTGGCCATGCGGTAACGCATCTTGGTGACCGGCCAGAAGTTGTCCGGCAGTTCGAACTCGCGCTCCGGGCGCAGTTTGATCTGGTAGTCACTCTGGTTGATGTCGGCGTCTGCCGGAAGCTCGGGGCGCAGCTCTGGTGGGGTGGTCGCCAGGGTGGCTTCGAATGGGTTGCTGATGGGGTAGCCGTAGCTGCTGGCGTCAATATCGGCCGCGCTGACGGGGGCGATCAGGGCCAGGCAACTGAGAAGGGCAAGCAGACGAGGAACGTGCGACATGGCTAAATCTCTGGAGAGCTAGGGCTGATGCTGATGCAACGGTCAGATGCGGAACGATTTGACCACATAAGTCAGGCTAAGTGCCGTTTAGTTATAGATATTCAGGTTTTCAGGCGCGAGCGTCATGTCGAAAGCCAATTTGCTATGGCAGTACCGCCAGTTGCTCGACCCAAATCAGCTCGCAGGCGCCGTCGCCGGTGTCTTCGCGGCTGAGCGAGCTGGTCCAGCGATAGCCATCGTCACCGTCGATTCGTACCAGCTGCCCGCTCAGGCGAATCTGCTGACCTTCTTTGAGCTGGGCCAGGGTGCTGGCTACAGCCGGGTTGGCGGGTATCAGGTGCATATTGGCGCTGTGGATCTCAATCTGCCGGCGTTCGATCGGCAATTGCTCTGCACGCCAGAAGTACCAGCGATTGCGCTGACTGATGTTGATATGGCGTAGCACCTCGGGATCAGCCATCGGTCCCCAGCCAAGCGCCAGATCGGTCGGCGAGAGCTTGGCGCCGCGGTCGAAGTAGTAGTCTTCACGGCCCAGAATGCGCGCTTCCAGCTGGAAACTCTCCAGCGTGCTGACCGTGTGCTCCGCCACGCGCCAGCTTCCGCTCGAGAGCGGCGTACTGGGCGGCAGGCTGCTGGGCGTGGGCAACAGCATGACCCACAGCATCCAGAGGCCGAGCAGGCTTGCGGCGATCAGTATCAGGCGACGTATCAGCATGGCTGGATTCTAGCTGCAGAGACCGCACGGGGCGATCTCGGGGGATGTTATCCGTGACGTGGCGGCTTATCCTACGCAGCCTTTTTATCTGCTTGAGTTGCCCATGTCCCGTTATCTGCCCCTGACTGCTCTGCTGATCGCTGCAGCCCTGTGTCTGGCGCTGAGCTTTGCACTGCGTTACCAGTTGATGGAAGGCGCGCAATGGGTTGGCCTGTGCGTCGACGCCCCGCAGCAGTTGGCCTGCCAGGTGCGTGCGAGCCTTGGCTGGTTGATCCACTTTCGGGTCTTGGCCTGGGCTGCGCTGATTCTTGCCGTGCTGGCGTTTGTGCTGCCGGGCGCCTGGGGCAAGCGTTTGGCAGTGCCGGCATTGCTGCTCGCTCTGCCTGCGTTGGTGTTGTACAGCGCCAGCCTCGCGGTATTTGCTGTGGTGCTGGCGCTGCTGCGCTGGGTGCGCGCGCCGCAAACCGCCTGATCAGGCGGTTTGCGCTTTAACCCGCAGGCTGCGCCACAGCGCGGCCACCAGTAGCACGCAGGTCAGCGCCCAGCCCAGGGCCTGCCAATTGCTCAGGGTTTCCTGGTACAGCTGCGGCGCAATACATGCGCCGATCAGCAGGGCGAGCAGGGCGACCTCACGGCGATAGCCGCCCACCGGACGGCACAGGTAGACCAGCGCCGGCATTAACAGCGCGGCGCTGGGGAAGCTGCGGTAGCGCGCATCCACTAGCAGCGCGAGCATCATCACCGCACCGGCAAAGCCGCTCAGCGCCAGCCACAGCGCGCCTTTGCTGTGCAGCCAGTTGAATAGCTGAGCACGCCAGCCCGTCTGCTGGCTGAGCAGCAGGGCGGCGTGGGCCAGCACCAGCAGATTCAGCAGAATAAGCGCGCTAGCCCAGAGCCATTCGCTGAAGTAGCGGCTGGTGATCAGCGTCAATTCTGTAAATAGACCGATACAGCCGGCGCCCAGCGCCGCCAGTAATGGCAACAGCAGCGCGGCGCGTGGCGAGTGCGGGCGGCCGGCAAGCAGCAGTGTGGCGGCAAACAGGCCCAGGCTCAACGCCAGCCAGGTCGGCCAGTGCGGCAGGTTGGATACGGGCCCGGCGAGGATCGATTTATCCTGGCGATCCGCGTCATACAGGCCCCAGTAACCGCCTACGGCACCTTCGCTGGCGCGTTTCCACGGCTGGTCAAACGCCTCGATCAGGTTGTAGCGCCAGCCATTCTGCTCGGCCATGGCGACAAAACCACGGATGAATTTTGCCTGGTTGACCAGGCTTGGCACCGCCGTTTCACGCTGGCGGCCTTCGCTCGGCCAGCCGGTTTCGCCGATCAGGATGTCTTTGGGTGCGTAGGCGTTGCCAAAGGTCTGGCGCACCTCGGCGACTTCATGCAGCGCGCTTTCGATGCCGGCGGGGTTGTCTTCCCAGTAGGGCAGCAGGTGGATGGTGATGAAGTCCACTACGGGGGCGACTTCCGGGTGTTTGAGCCAGAACTCCCAGACATCGGCATAGGTCACCGGCTGTTCGATCTGCGCCTTGACCTGTTCGATCAACGCCACCAGTTGCTGCGGGGTGACTTCCTTGCGCAGCAGCGCTTCGTTACCGACGATCACCGCCTGGACCACGTCCGCGTGGGCATTGGCAATTTTCACCAGGCCGGCAATTTCAACCGCGGTGTCGGCTGGGTTACGGCTGACCCAGGCGCCGACGATCAGTTTCAGGCCATGTTTGCGCGCCATATTCGGCAGCTCTTCCAGGCCGGTCACCGAATAGGTGCGCAGGCACTCGAAACGCTCGGCCAGCAAGGCCAGATCCGCTTCCATACGCTCGGGGCGCAGCTGCATCGGCTGATCGAAGGGCGATTGGTCTTTGTCGAACGGCGTGTAGGACGCGCACTGCAGTTTGTGCGTGGGCGTTGCGGCATCCGCCAGTTCGACCGGTTGGCCAATGCCAAACCACAGGCCGAAAAGCGCCAGCAGGCCAAGCAGGCAGGCAAACACGTAGGGAGCAGCAGGGAAGCGAGAAGTAGCAGGCATGATCGGGCGCGTATGGTGGCTGAGCCGCGCATAGTAGCGGATTGGCCCAGCACCTCGCTGGCTGTTTTTACGCCCTGCTCAAGGGTTTACCGTGACAGCAAACCTTATGCCTGGTGATGCAGCCAGGCATGCTTGGGGCGTGCAGCGGCAGTTGTTGTGCGACCTTCGATGCGCTGCCAGACCTTCTCGTGGAAGTAGAAACCCACCGAGTTGCACAGCGGTTCGATGGCGGCCACCAGGCCGCTGGCCGCAATGCTGCCGGTCAACGCGTAAGTGACGCCGAAGGCGATGCAGAAGTGCATCAGGGTGAAAGTCACAGTCTTGAGCATGGCGCACCTCGAGTGAGAATTGTTCTCTATTGGGTGCAGCCTAGTTGCTCAAGCTCTATTGGGGAAATGTTGTGCTTGAATGGCTTTAATAGTTTTTGATGATTGAAGCGCTGAGCTGACCCATGTGGTCGTGAGCAAATAAATAGGCAATAAAAAACCCGCCTAGGCGGGTTTTTTACTTTCAAGCTCGCTTGAAAGGGTGGTGCTGTGGGTTTCTAAGCTACGGACAGGTGGTTAAAAGCCAACTGCTCTACCAACTCAGCCAACGACCCAAAAATGGTCGGGGTAGGGGGATTCGAACTCCCGACATCCTGCTCCCAAAGCAGGCGCGCTACCGGACTGCGCTATACCCCGATGTACTACTGGCTCCGCGACCAGGACTCGAACCTGGGACCCAATGATTAACAGTCATTT
>JBIHZW010000393.1:0-2767 GCA_044240245.1 Pseudomonas sp.
TCGGCCACCGAGGCGTTGATCGCGCCCATCTGCTTGATCAGCTCGCGCATGTTCTGCGCGCCAGCGCCGGATGCCGCCTGATAGGTCATGGCGCTCATCCACTCGACCAGGCCGGCTTCATAAAGGCCGCCGAGGGCCATCAGCATCAGGCTGACGGTGCAGTTGCCGCCGATGTAGTTCTTGGTGCCGGCATCCAGCTGCTGGTCGATTACCTTGCGGTTGACCGGGTCGAGCACGATGACCGAGCTGTCGTCCATGCGCAGCGACGAGGCGGCATCGATCCAGTAACCCTGCCAGCCCGCTTCGCGCAGCTTGGGGAAGACTTCGCTGGTGTAGTCGCCACCTTGGCAGGTGAGAATCACGTCCAGGCTTTTCAGCTCGTCAATGCTGTAGGCGTCCTTCAAAGGCGCCGTTTCCTTGCCAATCGCAGGGCCTTGGCCGCCGACATTGGAGGTAGTGAAGAACACCGGCTCGATCAAATCGAAATCCTGTTCTTCCAGCATGCGTTGCATCAGCACGGAACCGACCATGCCGCGCCAACCGATCAGACCTACACGTTTCATAACCACTACACCTATATAAGCTGACCGCCGGAGACCCGGCGGGCCAGGAAGATTACAGACTACGCAGCGCTTCGACTACCGCATCACCCATTGCCGCGGTGCCGACCTTGGTCGTACCAGCGCTATGGATATCACCAGTGCGCAGGCCCTGATCCAGCACCTTGCTCACGGCCAGTTCGATGGCATCCGCCGCTGCCGTCTGATTGAAGCTGTAACGCAACATCATCGACACCGACAGAATGGTCGCCAACGGGTTGGCAATGCCCTGCCCGGCGATATCCGGTGCGCTGCCGTGGCACGGCTCGTACATGCCCTTGTTATTGGCATCCAGCGACGCCGACGGCAGCATGCCGATGGAGCCGGTGAGCATCGAGGCTTCATCCGAAAGAATGTCGCCGAACATGTTGTCGGTGACCATCACGTCGAACTGTTTCGGCGCACGCACCAGCTGCATCGCGGCGTTGTCGACGTACATGTGGCTGAGTTCGACGTCCGGATAATCCTTGGCGACTTCAATTACCACAGCGCGCCAGAGTTGGCTGGAAGCCAGCACGTTGGCTTTGTCCACCGAGCAGAGCTTCTTGCCGCGCACACGGGCCATGTCGAAGCCGACGCGGGCGATACGGCGGATTTCACTCTCGCTATACGGCAGGGTGTCGTAAGCCATGCGCTCGCCGTTTTCCAGCACCTTACTTTCGCGAGGCTGACCGAAATAGATGCCGCCAGTTAGCTCACGCACGATGAGGATATCCAGGCCAGCGACGATTTCGCGCTTGAGGCTGGAGGCATCGGCCAGTTGCGGATAGAGAATCGCCGGACGCAGATTGCCGAATAGACCCAGCTGCGAGCGAATCTTCAGCAGGCCGCGCTCCGGGCGGATCGCTGGGTCAATGGCGTCCCACTTCGGGCCGCCTACAGCGCCAAGCAGAATGGCGTCAGCGGCCTTGGCGCGAGCCAGGGTTTCGTCAGCCAGCGGCACGCCGTAACGGTCGATGGCCGCGCCACCGAGGTCATCGAAACTCAGCTCGAAACCCAGGTTGTACTTGTCGTTGGCCAGGTTCAGCACCTTGACCGCTTCGGCCATGATTTCCGGGCCAATACCGTCGCCGGGGAGAATCAGAATCTGCTTGGACATGCTTTTCTCAACTCATTAATCGGCGAGTGATGGATGCACTCGCCCGCTGATTACTTGATTGCGCCGAACAGCCAGGGGCTGCGCTGCTGATAGGTGGTTTCAAAGGTCTTGATCGCGTCACTGTCCTGCAAGGTCAGACCGATATCGTCCAGACCGTTGAGCAGGCAATGCTTGCGGAAGGCATCGACCTCGAAGCTGTACTGCAAGCCATCCGGACGGGTCACGGTTTGCGCGGCCAAGTCGACGGTCAGCTGATAGCCGACAGTGGCTTCCGCCTGTTGGAACAGCGCATCGACCTCATCTTCCTTGAGGATGATCGGCAGCAGGCCGTTCTTGAAGCTGTTGTTGAAGAAGATATCGGCAAAGCTCGGCGCGATGATCGTGCGGAAACCGTATTCCTCAAGCGCCCAAGGCGCGTGCTCACGGGATGAACCGCAACCGAAGTTTTCCCGCGCCAGCAGCACGCTGGCACCCTGATAACGTGCGAAGTTCAGCACGAATTCCTGATTCACCGGGCGCTTGGAATTGTCCTGATTGGGCTGGCCGACATCGTGATAACGCCACTCATCGAACAGGTTCGGGCCGAAGCCTGAGCGCTTGATCGACTTCAAGAACTGCTTGGGGATGATCTGGTCGGTGTCGACGTTGGCGCGATCCAGTGGAGCGACCAGGCCGGTGTGTTGAGTAAAGGCTTTCATCATCAGCTCCTTAGGCCTGGATCAATTCGCGCACATCGATAAAGCGGCCGGTCACTGCCGCCGCCGCCGCCATGGCTGGGCTGACCAGGTGAGTACGCCCACCGGCGCCCTGACGGCCTTCGAAGTTGCGGTTGGAGGTGGAGGCGCAATGCTCGCCACTGCCGAGTTTGTCCGGGTTCATCGCCAGGCACATGGAGCAGCCCGGCTCGCGCCATTCGAAGCCAGCCTCGATAAAGATGTGGTGCAAACCTTCTTTTTCCGCCTGGGCTTTGACCAGCCCGGAACCCGGCACTACCATCGCCTGCTTGATCGTGCTGGCGACCTTGCGGCCCTTGGCCACTTCTGCGGCAGCGCGCAGGTCTTCGATCCGC
>JBIHZW010000392.1:0-2767 GCA_044240245.1 Pseudomonas sp.
GCCGATTCTCAAGCGCAACACCCATCAGGACGCCCTGCTGGATGCAGCCACCAGCGGCAACGCCAAGTTCTTCCTCGGCACCGACTCGGCGCCGCACGCCAAGCACGCCAAGGAAGCCGCCTGCGGCTGCGCCGGTTGCTACACCGCCTATGCGGCCATCGAGCTGTATGCCGAGGCCTTCGAGCAGCGCAATGCCCTGGACAAGCTGGAAGCCTTCGCCAGCCTGAACGGCCCGGACTTCTACGGCCTGCCGCGCAACAGCGACAGCATTACTCTGGTGCGTGAAGACTGGACCGCACCTGCCAGCTTGCCACTGGGCGAGCAAACCGTTATCCCGCTGCGCGCCGGTGAAACCCTGCGCTGGCGTCTGCTGGAGAGCCAAGCGTGAGTGAAGACCTGTACGACGACGAAGCCGAAAGCGGCAGCCATTCCGGCCCACGCCACCCGATGGCCGCGCGCTTTCGTGGCTACCTGCCGGTAGTCGTGGACGTGGAAACCGGTGGCTTCAACTGCGCCACCGATGCCCTGCTGGAAATTGCTGCCACCACCATCGGCATGGACGAAGGCGGCTTCCTCTACCCGGAGCACACCCAGTTCTTCCGTATCGAGCCGTTTGAAGGCGCGAATATCGAACAAGCGGCGCTGGACTTTACCGGTATCAAGCTCGATCACCCGCTGCGTATGGCGGTAACCGAGGAGCACGCGCTGACGGAAATCTTCCGTGGCCTGCGCAAATCGCTGAAAGCCAACAGCTGCAAGCGGGCGATCCTGGTCGGCCACAACAGCAGCTTCGACCTGGGTTTCCTTAATGCCGCGGTTAACCGCACCGGCATCAAGCGCAACCCGTTCCACCCGTTCTCCAGCTTCGACACCGCCACCCTGGCCGGTCTTGCCTATGGCCAAACCGTATTGGCCAAGGCCTGCCAGGCCGCCAGCATCGACTTCGACGGCAAGGAAGCGCACTCGGCCCGTTACGACACCGAGAAGACTGCCGAGCTGTTCTGCGGCATCGTCAATCGCTGGAAGGAGATGGGCGGCTGGATGGATTTCGACGACTGATAATCACAGTCGCCGCATAACCATCGCTCATAAAAAAGCCCCGCACTCGCGGGGCTTTTTTATTACTGCAGTCAGCGCAGGCCAGGCCTGCGCTGCTTCTATCAGGCGCTTTGCGCCAGGTCCATCAACTCGCGGTTAGCCACGGCATACATGGCGTAATCGGTGTTGGTGGCCGCACGCAGTTCGCCCAGCATGACTTTCCAGCGATCCACCAGACGGCGGTGCTGATCCAGCCACACGCCGACCCGCTCTTCGATATCCGCCGGGCCTTCGGCCATTTGCAGTACCGACACGGTGATGGCGCGTTGCTGCCAGTCCAGGTCATCGCGGAAGGCTTCACGGGCCAACGCTTGCCAGTTGTTTTCCACCGGCAGGCTGGTGATCTGCTGCAGGTACCAAGACAGCTCCAGCGAACCGCCAATGGCAAAGTACGCCGCTGCTACACGATCCGGCTCCTGCCCGGTCACGTCCGATGCTTCGATGATCGGCAACAGGGTGTACAGATGGCTGGTACCGGCGACAACACGCGCCAGCTCTTCCGGCACACCGGCTTCGACATACGCCTGGAAGCGCGCCAGCCATTGTTCACGGGCCGGGCCTTCGAGCAGTTCGTCGAGTCGGCCGACCAGTGCTTCAATGCGCGGTGCGAAATGCGCCACATCGCGGGCAGCGTCCAGCTCGTTACGACGACTGCGCAGGAACCAGCGGGTAGCGCGGCGGCCCAGACGCATCAGCTCGTCCATCAACTGCAGTTGCAGCTCGGCCGGGACCTTGTAGTCCAGCGCCTCGATCTGCTTCCACCACTGCGGCAGGCGGAACAGGTCACGCACAATCACATAGGCGCCGGCGACATTCGCAGCGCTCATGCCGGTGGACTCCTTCAGGCGCTGCACGAAGGTGATGCCCATATGGTTGACCAGATCGTTGGCGATCTGCGTGCTGACGATTTCGCGCTTGAGGCGGTGGCGACGCATCGGCTCACCGAACTTCTTCGCCAGCAGCGGCGGGAAGGCGGTTTCCATTTCCCGCGCCAGATACTCATCGTCCGGCACAAGGGATTTGAGCAGTGATTCCTTGAGGTCAATCTTGCTGTAGGAGATCAGTACCGACAGCTCCGGACGAGTCAGGCCCAGGCCGTTAGCAGCGCGCTCGTTGAGCTCATCATCGGTGGGCAGGAACTCCAGAGCGCGGTCCAGCTTACCGGCCGCTTCCAGGGCACTCATCAAGCGCTTGTACTCACCGACCCGCTCGCGGGCGCGGCGCTCGGCCAGCGACAACGCCTGGGTTTGCTTGTAGTTGTTGCCCAGTACCAGGCCGCCAACCGCGTCGGTCATTTCCACCAGCAGCTTGTTGCGCTGCTTACCGGTCATGTCGCCAGCGCCGACGATTTCGCCGAGCAAAATCTTGATGTTGACCTCATGGTCAGAGCAGTCCACCCCACCGGCGTTGTCGATAAAGTCGGTGTTGCTCTTACCGCCATTCAGGCCGTACTCGACGCGGCCCAGCTGGGTCATACCGAGATTACCGCCCTCGCCCACCACCTTGGCGCGCAGTTCGCGGCCATCTACGCGCAGCAGGTCGTTGGCCTTGTCGCCAACATCGGCGTGACTTTCCTTGCTGGATTTCACGTAGGTGCCGATACCGCCGTTCCACAGCAGATCCACCGGCGCCTTGAGCAAGGCATTCAGCAGTTCGTTGGGGGCCAGCT
>JBIHZW010000010.1:0-29055 GCA_044240245.1 Pseudomonas sp.
ACGAGCGCGAAGAGCTGATGGCCATCCTCAAGGGCCTCAATACCCACGCCGAAATCGTGCCGATGGCCATGGGCGCCGTGCCGCTGGAGAAAATCCTCAACACCGGCCGCTTCGACTTCGAACGCGCCGCCCAGGCACCGGGTTGGCTCAAGGAGCTGCGCGGCGAGCACATCCCGGAAACCGAGGAATACGGCATTGCTTCCACGGCTTACCGAGCGCGCAAGCCGCTGCACCCCGAGCGCTTCTTCAACTTTATTAATCGCGAATGGACCAATGGCCGCTTGCTGCGCAGCAAGGGCTTCTTCTGGCTGGCCAGCAAGTACCAGGAGGCCGGCAGCTGGTCTCAGGCTGGCGGTTTGATGCGCCACGGTTTTGCCGGGCGCTGGTGGCGCTTCGTGCCGAAAAGTCAGTGGCCGCAGGATGAGGAAGGCCTGCAGGCGATCATGAAAAACTGGCAGACGCAGACCGGTGACTGCCGCCAGGAGTTGGTGTTTATCGGCCAGAACATCGACTTCGCTCTGCTGACCGCAGAGCTGGATGCTTGCCTGCTGACCGATGCGGAAATGGCCCTGGGCGTGAACGCCTGGCAGGCGCTGTCCGACCCGTTCGGCCCCTGGCATGAGCAGGCTGCCTGATGCTTGCAGCTGTTTTGCGTCAGCCATTGCAGCAGGTCAGCAGCGAGCAGATCGACGTACTCGGCGAGGTGCTGCGTGATGAGGTCAATCTGGCCGTCTGGCAACGTAAGTTGCCGACGCAGATCAGTGATTTCGCCAGCGCTTTGCTGGCTCAGGGCGAGCCGCTGGGGCAATCCATTGTGCTTGAGCTGGTCAGTCCGGAGAGCACGCCGAACCTCAGTGGCCTGGTCGATGGTTATAGCGATCTGCCGGGCCAGGCGGCGTTTCTGCAGGATGTCAGCTGGCTGGTCAGCGCTTTTGCCTGCCTGTTCGACGCCAAACGCATCGGCCTGCGCCTACGCATTCTCGACAAGGCCATGTGCCCGCGTTTTCACGTTGATCACGTGCCGGTGCGCTTGATCACCAGCTATGCCGGGGTGGGCAGCGAGTGGTTGCAGGAGGGCGTAATGGCGCGTCGTCGCCTCGGCGACCCGGCCGCCGAACCCAGCGATGCCGCGCTGATCGAACGCGCCCAAGCCGGCCATGTACTGCTGGCCAAGGGCGAGAAATGGGTCGGCAATGAGGGCGGCGGCTTGATCCACCGCTCGCCGCAACCACCGGCCGGTGAGCGTCGCTTGCTCTTGACCCTGGACTGGCTGGCTTGAATTTCAGGCAAAAAAATAGGCTGCGGGGAAAGCAGCCTTAAGCACCAGAAAGGCACACCGGCGCGTGACCCGGTATGCAGGGGTGAGGTACCCAAGGCCACTAGAACATAGACAGGATTACGCTTTGATGACGGTTAGCGCGCCATCCATACACCCTTGCTCTGCTGCTCGCAGAAGGGTTTGAGGTAGGTGGCGTCGCTGGCCACGCCGTAATAATGCACATCCTGCTTATAGGGCGTGCCGCCGACCGTGGCGTTGCGGCATACGCCAAACGAGCCCATCGGGCATTGCTCGACAAACTCCACTTCGACCTTCTGCCCTTTCAGCTGCGGTTGGCAGAAGCCGGTGCGGAACAGGTTGGGCGGAATGCTGCGGTTCTGCTGGCAGACCTTCACATCCAGGCGCTCGGCCTGGCTATGAACCACACAGGCTTCTCCCCAGGCCAGGCCGGACAATGTGAACAGGCTCAGCAGCAGAAAAACGCGCATCAATTGACCCTCTGAAAATATGCCGGCGACTGTAGGGTCTGTTGCCGTTTCAGCGCAAGCCGCGTTGCTGCGCAAAATCTCGCCAGGCTAGGCGGAGGACGCTGGTAATGGTTGTTCCCTTGCCAAGTCCTTCAACACCGCCTGGCAAGATTTTGCGCGTAACCCGCAGGGCCGGGCCTGTTTTAGCGCGATACTGCGTTTCTCGACACTCATTTGGAACAACCAAACTTCGTGTCTCGTGCCTTGCCTCGCGCTAAAACAGGCACCGGCGCGGTCGCGATGAAACGGTAACAGACCCTGGCACGCTGTTTTTAATCAGTCTGCGTAGGGCCGCATCCTCCGATGCTGTACGCCGTTAGAATGGCCGCAGTCGAAATCTCCTTCTCGATGGACACTGGCAAGCGCCGATCATGCTGAAAAATATCCCCACCCATGTAATTGCCGGGCCGCTCGGCGCGGGCAAGACCAGCCTGATCCGTAATCTGCTGGCGCAGCGCCCGGCGCATGAACGCTGGGCTGTGCTGATCAATGAGTTCGGCCTGGTTGGCCTGGACGCCGCGCTGCTGACCACCGATGACGACGGCATTGCCCTGGGCGAAGTGGCGGGCGGCTGCCTGTGTTGCGTTAACGGCGTGCCGTTCCAGGTCGGCCTCAGCCGCCTGCTGCGCCAAGCCAAACCCGATCGCCTGTTGATCGAGCCGTCCGGCCTCGGCCATCCTCTGGTGCTACTCGAACAGCTGCGCGAAATGCCCTGGGCCGGGGTATTGGCGGTGCAGGAGCCCTTACTGGTGCTGGACGCTCAGGCCCTGGCCACAGGTGAAGCACTGCCGGAGAGCCAGCAGGCGACGCTTAGCCGCGCCGGGTTGCTTCTGTTGAACAAGGCCGAAGACCTGGATGAAGCAACCAAGGCCCGCATCCAGGCGCAGCTGCCCGCGCGCCCGATTTACTGGACCAGTCAGGGTGCATTTCCGCTCGCAGCGCTGCCCGGCTTTAGCGCTCAGGCCGATGGCGACGCTACACCGGATAACCTGCCCACGGCAGTTGTGCCGTTACCGCAACTGTGGCGCAGCCCAAGCGAGCCGATCTGCCAGGTGCAACAGCAGGCAGAAGGCTGGAGCATCGGCTGGCGCTGGCACCCCAGCCAGCAGTTCGAGCTGATGCGCGTACAACAGTGGCTGAGTAGCCTGCCCTGGCGCCGCGCCAAGCTGGTGCTGCACACCAACGCCGGCTGGCTGTCCGCCAATGCCCTGAACGGCCAGGCCCTGCACTGGCAAAACAGCGAATGGCGCAAGGACTCGCGGCTGGAGCTGATCTTCAGCGAGGTCCAGGATGTGCTGGCGTTGCAGGCCGGGTTCGCGGCCTGTCTGCTGTGATAGGGCTAGATGCTTAGGGGGCGGTTTTGCCAAGTGCTGGTAGCTGCTCCAGGTCGTCGATGATCCGCCGGCTGTAACGATTGACCAGCGTGGGCACGTTGTCCTGATGGTAGTGCTGCAGCGACGGTTCGATATAGCGCCACTTGCGTTCAATGCTCTGCAGCAGCGCCTGTGCCTCGGGGTTTGTTTGCATCTTCTGCACGTGCTGCAGACCTTGGCTAAAGGCCTTGCTCTGCACATCTAGGGCTGGGTTGTCGCCGCCCAGGGCATTGGCCCCGACGCTGTGCGCCAGGTAATCGGTAGTAAGGGTTTGCAGCTGCATGGCCATCGCTTGGCTGGTTGTCGCCAGTGGCTCTGACGGCGCTGGGTAATACACGCTCAAGGTGTCGCTCAGGCGCGTCAGTAAACGGTTCAACTGGATCAGTTCGGCAATCCCCCCGCCGCTTGGGGTCTGTTGTTGCTGCAGGCTGTGCGCCAACTCCTGCAGCAGCGCGCGATACGCCGGCCATTGCTGGCGTAGCTGCTGCAGGGTATTCAGCCCGCCACTGTCCGTTGGTGCGGCAAGTTGGCTAAGCCGTTGTTCGGTCTGGGTCACGCGCTGCTGCACCGATGCCAGGTGCGCCGGGTCGCTGTCGACCCCATAGAGCAGATAGAAGTCGCCCAGCGAGCCGCTGAGATCGAGGCGTATCTGCTGCAGTTGTGTGGCCGGATGCGTGCTTGCCGCGTAGCTGCTGAGGCAGGCGAGCAAGGTTGCCAGCGCGCAAAGCAGGCGTAGGTATGGGTGATTCATAGGGTTTTCCTGAGGGGCGGCCGAGCACCTACCCGGCCGCATGTTGAGGGGTCAGGGGTAGGCGTTGAACCAGGCCAGCGTCTTGCCCGGCGAGGCGTCGAACCATTCATGCTGGCCTAGTGGCTCGGTGTAACGACCGGTGGGGATGCCTTGATAAAGCAGGCGGTCGTAGTACATGTCCATGCTCCACCAAGGCACCACGGCATCGACAAAGCCGTGGATAAAGTAGGTCGGGGGATGATCGGCTGGCAGGCTGTCCGGCACCGAACATATGGGTCCGCTGCAGGTCGCGTAGGAGCCGGAGTGCACCACCAGCGCCTTGAACTGGCCGGGGAAACTGACGGCCATGCGGCTGGTGTTGTAGCCGCCGCTGGAAATGCCGGTGGCGTACTTGCGCTGGCCGTTCAGGGGGCCGAAATGGCCGTTGTCGATGGCTTGGAACAGGTTGGTGAGGAAGGTGAAATCCGTGCTGGTTTCATACAGCGCCCCGGACAGGCCGGGGATATTGGTGTGCCAGAACAGGTCCGCCGGTGCGCTGGGGGCAATTACCGCGTAGCCGTTATCGAGCAGGGTCTTGATGGTCTTGCCTTCGTTGTACAGCTTGCCCAGCCACTCATTGCTGTAATAGACGAAATGATCCAGCGCAAAGAACGAGCCTTGGTAGAACACCACCACCGGCCAGCCACCTGGCGGCGGGGTGCCAGCGGGGCGTTGGTAGATCACCTTGCGGGTCGCCAACACGCCGGAATTGATCCAGGTCGATTGATGGCTACAACTGATCTTGCCGAGCAGCAGCCAGGTTTTCTTGCGCTCAGTACAAGGTGAATCGGCCCAGCTTGGGGTTGTAAACAGACACGTCAACAAGGCGATCAAGCCCAGCCGACGCACATTTTGCTTGGCAGTAAACATGTGCTGTCTCCAGTTTCTTATTGGTTTTTTATCGAGGCGTCCTCCTGACGGTGATGGGTGATTCCCTGCATTCGCGAAGTAAATAGAAACCTGAATTCCGATTCCGTCAAGTTGGCGAAGTCACGCAATCCGCCTGCTGCAGCGCGGCGATCTGTCTAGCACCGGCCATCTACGAGAGGAAAAAATCTTTTATGGCCTGCCATCCATGGCGGTCACCCTGCGGCCCGTCGCTGCGCGACGTTAAAAATTGCTCCAAACAATTTTTTCTGGGCTTGCCAAAAGGCGTGGTTGCTACTACTTTATCGGAACCGATGTTCCGGTTCCGATAAAAACAATACAGCAGGAGATCGTCGTGGCGACACAGAGATCAGCATGGACGGCAGGTTGCTTGGCATTGCTGGTGGCCAGCCAGGCAGATGCCTTTCAGGCGCGCTCGGGGGATTGGGCGCTGTCGTTGGATACCACCCTGTCTTACGGGGTGAACTACCGCATGGAGAACCAGGATCGACGCCTGATCGCCCGCGCCAATGGTGGCAAGGGCGACAACAGTGGCCTGATCAACTCCGATGACGGCAACCTCAACTTCAAGAAAGGTGAGTTGTTCTCGGAAGTGACCAAGGTGGTCACCGAGATGGACCTGAATTTTCAGGACAACTACGGCATCTTTCTACGCGCCCGCGGCTTCTACGATTTTGAGCTGAAGGACGATGATCGCCGCCACCGCGAGATTCCCAACAAGGGCCTGGACGATGCCGGCTCCAGCGTCGATCTGTTGGATGCCTTTGTCTACGGCAGCTGGACAGTCGCCGACCGCGCCCTCAACGTCCGCCTGGGCCGCCAGGTGATCAACTGGGGCGAAGGGCTGTTCTATCAGAACGGCATCGGCGCGACCAACCCGGTGGACCTCAACGCCCTGCGCGCGCCGGGTTCCGAGCTGAAAGAAGCCTATATGCCGACCCTGATGGGCTATGCCTCATTCGAGCTGAGCGAAGGCCTGTCGATTGAGGGCTACTGGCAGCCGGGCAGTGCCTGGGAAGAGACCAAGATCGACCCCTGCGGCACCTACTTCTCCACCCTGGATGTGCTCGGTGGTGGTTGTAATTACCTGATGTTGCCCCCTTTGCAGGAGCCGTTGCTCGGCGGCCAGGCCTTTGACAGCCCGGAGCAGGCTCAAGCCTTTGCCGATAGCCTGGGGCCAGGCTTCGTCAATGACCTGCTGCGCGGCTACTTGCCGACGACCTATATCCCGCGCGGCGAGGATATCGAAGCCGATGATGCCGATCAGTTTGGTGTGGCCATGCGCTGGATGGTGCCGGAGCTGAACGACAGCGAGTTGGGCTTCTACTACCTGCGCTACAACATGAACGTGCCGATGCTTGGCCTGACGGTTGGCCAGCCGGCGGTCCTGCCTGTAGTGGGCGCATTACCGGTTGGTACAAGCTCCAACTACTACGCCGAATACCTGGAAAAGCGTCATCTCTATGGCCTGAGCTTTAACACCAGTATCGGCGGTGACAGCTTCCTCAATGGCCTGTCGGTGGCTGGCGAACTGAGCTACCGGCCGAATGCGCCGATTGCCCTCGGCCTGGGTGAATACCTGCCGACTGCATTGCTCGGAAACCTGGCCGGCATGCCGGTCGGTACGCGCCTCGATGGCTTCGAAGAGAAGGCCATGTGGCAAGCCTCGCTGGTCGGCATCTACAGCTTTAACGGTTTGCTCGGTGCCGACTCGGCCACGTTGATGAGCGAGGTGGTCGGCAGCCGGGTGCAGGGGCTGGAGTCGGATGTCGATTACTACGGCGCCACGTCCAGTGCCTGGGGCGCGCAAAGCAGCCTGTCGCTGACCTATAGCAACGTGTTCAACGTGGTCAATCTGGTGCCCAGCGTCAGTTATCAGTACGGCATCAATGGCGTCGCGCCGCAGCTGACCAACGGCCTGCTGGAAGAGCGCAAAAGCTATTCGCTGGGGGTCGACGCGATCTATCAGGAGTCGCTGACGGTTGGCGTCAAATATGTCGGCTACAGCGGCGGCGACCTGGCCAACAAGCTCAGCGACCGCGACTACCTCGGCTTCAACATCAAATACAGTTTCTAGGACGAGATCATCATGAAAACTTCAGGATTGTTGCGCGCCAGCCTGTTCGGCGCTCTGCTGCTGACCGCCGCGCAAGCCCAAGCCCAGGTGGATGCCGCCAAGGCTGCGCAGCTCGGCCAGAACTTGACCCCCATCGGTGCCGAGAAAGCCGGCAATGCCGCCGGCACCATCCCGGCCTGGGACGGTGGCCTGCCCCGTGATGCCAATGCCTATGATCCGGCCCTGGGCTATCGCGACCCCTACGCCGCCGATCAACCGCTGTTCAGCATTACGGCGGCGAATGCCGAGCAGTACCGTGAACAGCTCAGCCCCGGCCAGTTGGCCATGCTCACGCGCTTTAGCGACAGCTGGAAACTCAACGTCTACTCGACTCGGCGCTCGGCCTCTTACCCGGACAAGGTGTATGCCGCCGCCAAGCACAATGCGACGTCGGCCAAGCTGGTCGAAGGCGGCAACGGCATCGCCGACTTCAAGCTGGCCACGCCTTTCCCGCTACCGCAATCTGGCCTGGAAGTGTTGTGGAACCATTTGGTGCGCTATCGCGGTGACAGCGTAAAACGCTACTACGCCCAGGCGGTGCCACAAGCGGGTGGCGACTACTTTATGACCAAGATCGAGGACCTGTTCCTGTTCAACGAAGCCGCTGGCGATCACAGTCAGAGCAACGGCAACGTGCTGTTCTACTTCCGCCAGTCGGTTCTGGCTCCGGCGCGTTTGGCCGGCACCGAACTGCTGGTGCACGAGACCGTCAACCAGGTTAAAGAACCGCGCTTGGCCTGGCTCTACGCCTCGGGTCAGCGCCGTGTGCGGCGCGCGCCGAACGTGGCCTATGACTCTCCTGGCACCTCGTCGGACGGTATGCGCACCACGGATAACTTCGATATGTTTTCCGGCGCGCCGGATAAGTACGACTGGCAGCTGATGGGCAAGAAAGAACTCATCGTGCCGTACAACAGCTATCGCCTGGCGGCCAAGAGCAACAAGTACAGCGACATCGTCAAGCGCGGGCACATCAATCCGGATCTGCTGCGCTACGAGCTGCACCGCGTCTGGCATGTACGCGCCACGCTGAAGACGGGCCTGCGCCATCAGTACAAACAGCGCGATATGTATTTCGATGAAGACAGCTACCAGATCCTGGTGGTCGATCACTACGACAACCGCGACACCCTCTGGCGGGTTGGCGAGTCCTACACCATCAACTTGTATGACCAGCCGCTGATCTGGACCAAAGGCGATGCGGTATATGACTTGATCGGCGGCCGCTATGTCATCGGCGTGTTGTCCAATGAAGAGCCGGCCAATCAGTTTGATATTGCCTTGAAGCCGTCTGACTTCACCCCGGCACAATTACGCCGGGACAGCCGACGTTAATGCTTGGCAACTTCCAGATAATTGCAGATGAGCTTGGAAAGTTCCCCGGGAATAACTTCCCGGGGAGTTTCACCAAGTGTGCCGACCATGGTGAAGTAATTCATGCTGGCCAGCAGCATATGTGCGGAAAGATCGGCGGCATGTTGCGGTTGCGGGTGGCCGAGTTCGCTCTGGCGGGCCAGGACGATGCGGCAGAAGGTCTGGCCAATATAGGCATTGAGCTGATGGAAGCGCTGGCGAAATTGCAGGTCAGCCGAGCTACGGCGAACCAGGGCTCGCAGCAGGCCTTCGCGACCGGCGAACAGATCGATCATGCCTTGGATAAACACCTCGATTTGCTCGGCCAGCGACAGATTGCTGTGGCTGAGGTCGGCGACCAGCGCATCGATGGCGCTGCGGCCTTCCTCGACGAAGCGCTCATGCACGGCGTAGAGCAGCACGTCCTTGTCGCCCAGCAGGCGATAGAAGGTGCCCACCGAGGATTCGGCCAGTTGCGCAATCTGCGAAATGCCGGTGTCTTCGAAGCGATTGTCCGCAAGCAGTTCGGCAGCCACGTTGAGGAAGCGTTCCAAGGCTTTTTTACTGCGAGCCTGAGTCGGGCTGGAAATGCTGTTCATTAGGAGATCTCTATACGAAGCAGGCCGATTCTAGGTTTTTCGGCGCAACAAGGCAAACGCCAGCGTAATAACTAAGTTGGCAATCTGAATATATTTATTAGTTGTTTCCTGATAACCGCAGTGGTTCAGGAGGGCAGGTTTATTAGTGCCCTGGTTATTATTAAAAGGAGTTTAGTTGTGCACTATATTCAATTGAAAAGTGGCCGTTGTGCCTATATTCGCAAAGGCCAGGGTATGCCGGTGTTGCTGCTGCATGGCCTGGGTTCATCCTGGCAGGACTGGCAGCCGCAAATCGAGGCGCTGTCGCGCTTTGCTGAAGTGTTTGCTCTCGATCTACGCGGCCACGGCGCCAGCGAACCTTTGCGCGGGCCGGTCAGCGTGGCCGAGTTGGCGGAGGATGTTGGCGAGTTTATTCGCATCCAGAATATTCAGGGCTGTGTGCTGGTCGGCATCTCCATGGGCGGCATGGTCGGCTTCCAGTTGCTGGCGCAGCAGCCAGAGTTGGTCGGGCGTCTGGTGGCGATCAACAGTGCGCCGAGTTTCCCCCTGGATTCCTGGGTGTTGCGCGGCAAGGTGCTGTTGCGCCTGGCGCTGATTCGCCTGCTCGGCTTGAAGGCCATGGGCCGCCTGCTGGCACGCAAGCTGTTCCCCTATGCCGAGCAGAGTGAACTGCGCCGCCGCACCGCCATGCGTATCGGTGCGAACGATCCGGTGTCCTACCTGCATGCGATCCGCGCGATTCTCGGCTGGTCGGCGCTGCCTGCCGTTAATGGCGTCGACACCCCGATGCTGATCGTGACAGGAGACCGTGATTACACGCCCCTGGCCTACAAACAGGCCTATGTCGCGGCGCTGCGCAATGCCGAATTGCAGGTGGTGAGCGATTCCGGGCACGCCACCCCGCTGGATCAGCCAGAGCAACTGAACAACCTGCTGGAGCGCTTTATTCGCGGCCAGTAGTCGGGCAAAAGGTGAGTGTGGACATTCGGGCACCTACAGGTGCCCATTTTTTTGTGTTCAGCACATCCATGTGCTTCACCCCTTCGGGGCTTACGCGCAAAAACGCTCCCGGCGTTTTTGTGCCCTGCCATTGTTGGCGGGCACCCTGCGCGCCATTGCTGAGCGAAGTCAAAAATCACACCCGGCAATTTTTTGTGGCACGCGCGCAGTAAACTGGCGAGCCAGACGACAGCGAGCCGGTTATGAATCTTCAACCCTGGTCCCACGACAGCAGCGCCGGCTTTACCCTGCGTGGCTGGTTTACGCCGCCTTCGGGCAAGCCCGTTCTGCATTTTCTGCATGGCAATGGCTATTGCGGGCGGGTTTATACGTCGATGCTGGCGCTGTTGGCCGAGGATTTCGATCTGTGGCTGTGTGATGTGCAGGGCCATGGTGAGAGTGATCATGGCGGGCGTTTCCATGGCTGGAACCGCAGTGCCGAGCTGGCGCTGGAGGCGTTTGCTGCAGGGCGTGAGCGTTTTGCCGATGCGCCGGTGTTTGCTCTGGGGCATAGCTTTGGCGGGGTGTTGACCAGCCTGATGCTGGCCCAGCAGCCGCAGCTGTTCCAGCGTGCGGTATTGCTTGATCCGGTGCTGTTCAGCCCGGCGATGATCGGGGTGATGGCACTCTCCGATGTGGTCGGTTTAAGTCGGCGCACCACCTTGGCCAGCAAGGCGCTCAAGCGTCGTAGCAGCTGGCCGGATCGCGCTGCCGCGCATGCCGCACTGCATGGCCGTGGGATGTTCCGCGGCTGGACCGAAGAGGCGTTTGCCGCCTATATCCAGCACGCGCTAAAAGACAGCGACAAGGGCGCTGAGCTGCGCTGCCGGCCGAGTCGCGAAGCTGACATCTTCAGCTCCTTCCCCAAGCGCCTATGGCCGTCGCTGGCCAAGGTAACGACGCCGACCCAGGTGCTTTACGGCCAGCGCAGCTACCCCTTTGTCGCCAAGTCGGTGGCGCGCTGGTGCGCCAGCAATGCCCAGGTCAGCGCCCATGTGGTGCCAGGCGGGCACTGCTTTATGCAGGAGCATCCGGCCGACAGCGCCGCGCGAGTGACGCACTTTCTGTTGCAGCTCGACTAAGCCCGATGAGCTGCCGCGAGGATGTCTGGCTGGCGCTCTCCGAGCTGTGGCTGGACACTGAACTGGACCAGCCGGCGCTCCGGCATATCGCCGCGCGGCTGCGCGCCAGTGGCTTGAGTCTGGATCAGTTGCAGCAGATCTACTGCTATGAGGTAGCGCCGCAGGTGTGGCTTAACCACTGGGCGGCCGCCGGGGTGTGGGAGGGTTTCGAGCCGCAATGGCTGTTTGCCGGTTGCCGACGCAATCAGTTGGGCGGACGCTGGCATCGGCTGAAATGCCGTCTGCTGCGCCGCCCGATGACCTACGGCTGCCGCGCCGAATGGCAGCAGGTCGTGGCGTTTCTGGCTGATCCAGACTTCGACTAGTCGGCCTTAATGCTGCGTACTGTTGTCCGAATCCTGGCGCTGACTACGCCACTGCTGCATTTCAATTACCTGAGCGCTGGGCGCCGGTGGTTCGCGAAAGGGATGCGGTGCCAGCTCGATGCGCCCCAGCTGTTTGCCAAACAGAGTGATGCTGCCGATATGCCGCTGCTCGCCGGTGACCGTGAACTCGAAGCCATACACCCGCGCCAGGCGTTTGCGCCCGCGCGCATCGGGCAACAGAGCGAGCCGGCGTAGGGCGACATTGCCATCGAGCAATTCTACATCGGCCTTGGCGCAGTGCTGCTGCACCAGGGTCAACGCGCGCTCCCGCAGGCCATGGGCATGCCACAGCCAGGCACAGGCGGTGGCGAACAGCATCAGTAGAAATACATCGAAGAGATCGATCATGGCGGCTCCGGCGGCAGAGTGCAGAGCTTAACCGATTGCCGCACAGTTCTTGGCGCTGGGCTTGTCGCCGTTAAGCAGTTGCTTTAGCGTCCGCGCACTCCAACCCGAAAAGGAATTCCCATGCATTGTCCTGCCTGCCGTACCACCACGTTGCAACCAACCAAGCTGGATGACGGCCTGCTGGCCCACGGCTGCCCGCAGTGTTCCGGCGCCTTGGTGGCCTTGTTGTATTACCGCGATTGGGCTGAGCGTCAGCCGCAGAATGATGAGCCGCAGGCGCAGGTTGCAGCGGAGGCGGCCAGCGAGAGCCAGCAGGCTCTGAGTTGCCCCAAGTGCGCCAAGTTGATGAGTAAATTCCAGATCAGCGGCACCCACGGCAACCGTCTGGATCTATGCGGCAGTTGTGATGAAGCCTGGCTGGATAACGGCGAGTGGCAGCTGCTTAAGGCGCTGGAGCTCAGTCACAAGATGCCGAGCATCTTCACTGAAGCCTGGCAGCGCAAGGTACGCCAGCAAGCTTCAGAGGAGGCGCGGCGACAACGGTTCACCCGCCTGGTCGGCGATGAAGCCATTGCCCGTGCGGACGATATTCGCAGCTGGCTGAAAGATCATCCGCAGCGCCGCGAGCTGCTGTTCTATATCGGTCACGAGTAACCCTGAGGCTGTTCGTGGAGCAGGACGCTGCATATGAATAAGTGGGCTGTTTCGGCGCTGTCGGGCCTGACGTTGTTGGTTACCGTTGGTTGGTTGTGGTCGCGCGATGAAGCGTTAAGCCCAAAGGCCAAGGATTGGCTTGAGCAGGCGGCTGCCGATGTGGGTGAAAGCCCCGCCTATTACCAGCTTATGGGGATAGATGCGCCTGCTGGTCGCGACCCGCAGATTGAAGGTCGTAAGCGTGTGACGCTCTATCACCAGCGTTTGCTTAGCCAAGAGCCGCAACCCGGCGCAGACATATCCACGCTGGCGATGCCGGGGCAGGCGTTGTGCGTGCTCGGTGCGCAGGGCTGTTTGCAGCGGTTGCGGCTAGAGCCTGCGCAACGGCAAGCGTTGCTCAGCCAGCACCGCGAACTGCTGCAGCGCTATCAGCAGTTGTTGATGCTTGATGCGCCGCATACCGTGGCGCGGCCTGGTCTGGATGAGCCGATACCCAACTATGCAGCGGTACTGTGGGGTAATCGATTGCGTGCGTTGCAGGCGCTGCAATTGGCCGAAGAAGGCCAAGGTGAAGATGCTCTGGCGTTGCTGCAGGAGGATGTTCGTCTGCTGCGCGTGTGGCTGTCGAATGCCGATAACCTGATCATGAAAATGACCACCGTAACGCTCATCGCGCAAAACCTGGATGCGTTAGCGTTGCTGTATCAAGCCGGTCTGATTCCTCAGCCGGACATTCAACAGCCTCTGAGCGGTGAAGAGCGCTCGTTGTTGCGCGCCATGCAACGTGAGTTCGCCATGGTGGCTACTGGTCTAACGGAGCTTAGATATCAGGCGAATCTCGAACAGGAGCTGGGTGTCAGTGCTTGGCGCCTGCAGTGGGTCTACAAGCCACAGATGAGTATCAATGACAGCTTGCCTGCCTATGCCCGTTTGGCCAGTGAATCTCTTTTGGATGCAGAGGCTTTTGTCGGGGTTGTGAGTGAGCCGGCGTCCTCTGTCGTTTCGACTTGGCGGCGCGTGCGCAACCCTGTTGGACGGATTCTGGTTGGTGTGGCGATCCCTGATTTCAGGCCTTATCTGGCCCGGCTGCATGACTTAGACGCCAAGCTTGTATTGTTCAATCGCCTAGGTCGGCCTGCACGGGTGGGCGGTAATCCCTACCCGCCCAACGAGCAGCCGGTTTGGGATGAGAAGCACCAGCGTATGTGCTTTAACGGCCCGCTGCCGGATACCAAGCAGGTACGTTGTCTACCCGCTAACCAGCCACTTTAGCGCCTCAACTATCCAGGCAAATACGGTTACGCCCCTGCGCTTTAGCGTTGTACAGCTGGGCATCCGCGCGCTGCAGTGGGCGCATGTCGATGCCGAGAGTGTCTGCGAGCTCAGCTTTTTTCTTCGTTCAGCGCTTGGTAGCGCTGCTGCAGTTCGTGGCGGATCTGCCGGCGCTGCAGGGCTTGGCGCTGGCGGCGTTCGGCGTCGGCAGTGGTCGGCTCTAGAACCGGGATCGGTGCGGGTTTGCCCTGTTCATCGACCGCGACCATGGTGAAGAAGCAGCTGTTGGTGTGGCGCACCGAGCGCTCGCGGATGTTTTCCGTGATCACTTTGATGCCGACCTCCATCGAGGTGCGCCCCGCATAGTTGACCGAGGCGAGAAAGGTCACCAGTTCGCCGACGTGTATGGGTTTGAGGAACACCACCTGATCCACCGACAGGGTCACCACGTAGCAGCCGGCATAGCGGCTGGCGCAGGCATAGGCGACTTCATCGAGGTATTTGAGCAGGGTGCCGCCGTGCACATTGCCGGAGAAGTTGGCCATGTCCGGGGTCATCAGTACGGTCATCGTAAGCTGGGCGTTTCCGGGTTCCATAGCGGGCTCTGTGCAGGGATTTGCCCAACCATAGCAGCTGGCGCGTGCCGTTGGCTGCGGTTAAGGCAGCTTGGCGCTGCTTTAGGGCAGGTTGAACTGCTGGCGCAGCAGGTTTAACTGCGCGGCGTCCTCAAGCAGAAAACGGTCAAAGCGTTTGATCAGTTCGGGGTGTTTGTAGCTGCTCAGGTGGAAGCTGGTGTTGACCTGCGGTAGCTGAGGGTCGAGCTGCACGTGCGTGGCGTCGAGGCCCAGTTGGCGCAGCTGGTGCTGCACCACCTGCGGGTTGGCGTAGATGGCATCCAGGCGGTTGCGTTCCAGCATGCGGATCAGGCTGTGAATGTCCTGAACTTCCACCAGTACAACGCCGCCCTTGGCCAGGAGAGGCTGCCAGGCCTCGGCGGTAAAGCCACGGACGATGCCCAGGCGTTTGACCGCAGCCAGGCCCTTACCCAGTCGCTCAGGGCGGACCAGGGTGGCGTCGACAACCTGTACCACCGGCTGGCTGTAATACAGCGTCTGGCCGTCGCGGGCTTCGCGCGCCCAGGCGAGGTTATCGGGGAACAGCAGGTCGAGGTTCTGCCCGTTGAGCAAATTGCGGTACAGGCGGTTGACCGGTTGCGGGCGCAGTTCCAACTCCAGGCCTTCACGCTTGGCAAAGGCCTGCAGCAGGGCGATGCAGTAACCATCGAAACCCTGGCCCTCTACCGCGCTGTAGTAGGGGTAGTAGTCATGATTTTCCAGGCCCACGCGCAACGGTCCGGCCGTCGCGAGTGTGCTGTACAGCCAGCAGGCCAGGATAAGGCAGAGGCGCATGGGCCACTCCAGGGTGTGCAGATTTTGTACAGCTTAGCCGGTTACGCACTGCACCGTCAGGCGTGAGTCAGGTACCAGCGCCAGTCCTGTTCGCCCACTTCGCCCATAAACTGGCGGAACTCATTCCATTTGATAGCCAGGAACACCTTGAGGAACTCCTCGCCCAGCGCTTCCTTGGCCCAGTTGGAATTTTCCAGGGCGCGCAGGGCGGTCAGCCAGTCGGTGGGCAGGGTTTCGCGGGCCTGCTCGTAGCCGTTGCCGATGATTTCCTCGCCCGGATCGATCTGGTTTTTGATGCCGTGATGGATACCGGAAAGAATCGCCGCCGCTGCGAGATAAGGGTTGGCGTCGGCGCCGCAGATACGGTGTTCGACATGCCGGCTGTTGGCCGGGCCGCCCGGTACGCGGAACGACACGGTGCGGTTGTTCACCCCCCAGCTCTTGGCCAGCGGCGCGTAGCTGTTGGCCTGGAAGCGGCGGAACGAGTTGGCGTTGGGGCAGAAGATCGCCAGAGCGTCGTTAAGCGTGGCCATCATCCCGCCGATGGCGTGCTTGAGCAGCGGCGTGCCATGTGGGTCTTCTGATGCCATCAGATTATTGCCGTTTTCATCCGCCAAACTCACGTGCATATGCAGGCCGCTGCCGGCCTGGTCGCCAAACGGCTTGGCCATAAAGCAGGCCTGCAGCCCGTGCTTGTTGGCCACGCCCTTGACCAGGCGCTTGTAGCGCACGCCTTCGTCGATGGCCTGCAGCGCGTCGAAGCGGTGCTCCAGGGTCAGTTCGACCTGGCCCGGGGCGTACTCGGAAATGGCCGTGCGCACCGGCAGGCCCTGCACTTCGCAGGCGGCGTAAAGGTCGTCGAGGAACGGCTGCAGCTGTTCCAGCTCGTACACGCCATACACCTGCGGCGCCTGCGGGCGCACGCCGTTGGTTTGCAGCGCCGGCTGCGGACGGCCGTTGGCGTCGCGTTGTTTATCCAGCAGGTAGAACTCCAGCTCCACGGCCATCACCGGGTGGTAGCCGTCGGCCTTGAGCCGGTCGATGGCGCGAACCAGCACATGCCGTGGGTCGGCCGGGGCGGCCGGCAGACCCTGAGTCGGGTGCATGCTCACCTGCAGCTGGCCGGTGGGCGTGGCGCGCCAGGGTTGCAGGGTCAGGCTGCCGGGCAGCGGGTAGGTCCAGCAGTCGGCGTCGGCGACTTCCCAGACCAGGCCGCTTTCTTCCACGTCCTCGCCCTGGATGGTCAGCGCCAGGATCGAGCTGGGCAGTGGCCGGCCGTTTTCGTAGATGGCCAGCAACTCGTCGCGGTGCAGCAGTTTGCCGCGCGGGATGCCGTTGGCGTCGATCAGTATCAGCTCGATGCTGCGCACTTCCGGGTGGGCGGCGAGAAAGACACGGGCTTCCTGGGAATTGGCGAATTGCATGGTGGTTTCTCGTTTATTCGCGGGCGCCGGGGATGGCCAGCAGTTCGGTAAGGGCCTGGTCGAGCATGCTGATCAGCTTGTCCACATCGTCCGCCGTGGTGCTGGGGCAGCACAGGGTCATGTTATGGAACGGGGTGATCAGGATGCCGCGGTTGATCAGGTACAGGTGCAGGGCCATCTGCAGCTCGTCGTGGAACGCGGCTTCGGCCTCGGCGCCGGTCTTCGGCGACACCGGGCAGAACTGGAACTCGCTGCGCGCGCCCAGCTCCGTCACCGACCACTTGAGGTCGTGCTTGCCGATCAGCGTGCGGAAGCCATCGGCCAGGCGTTTGGCCAGCGGCAGCATGTGCGCATAGGCGGCTTCGGTCATCACCTGTTCCAGGTTGGCGCGCATGCAGTGCATGGCCAGGGCGTTGGCCGACAATGTGGTGCCCATGCCGCTGTGGCCATGACCGTGGCTGCCTTCGCTGGCGCGTTGGCGCGCGGCGGTCATGGCCTCGGCCATTGCCGCGCTGCAACCAAAGATGCCGCACGGCACGCCGCCGGCAATCGGCTTGCCGACCACGAAGAAGTCCGGGTCGAGGTTCCACAGCTTTGTGCAGCCACCCATATCGGTGGAGATGGTGTGGGTCTCGTCGATGATCAGTAGCGCGCCGTACTTGCGGGTCAGCTCGCGGCATTGCTGCATAAAGCCCGGCTCGGGCAGGACCATGCCGATATTGGTCATCGCCGGCTCGCAGAGCAGGGCGCAGACGTCGCCTTTAGCCAGCGCGGCTTCCAGTGCGGCCACGTTATTGAACGGAATTGAGCGGCTGTACTCGGTCAGGTCGTAGGCCTGGCCGACCAGGCCGGAACGCGGCACGGTTTCGCCGTCGATGCAGCGCACCATCACGTCATCCACGGTGCCGTGGTAGCAGCCGTCGAACACCAGCAGGGTCTTGCGCTGGGTAATCGCGCGGGCCCAACGCAGCACGTAGCGGTTGGAATCCGTGGCGGTGGCGGTGACCTGCCAGAACGGCAGGCCGAAGCGCGCGGCCAGCAGCTCGCCGCAGACCACCGCGTCCTCGCCCGGCAGCATGGTTGTCAGGCCGTTGTTGCCCTGCTCGGCGATAGCCTTGGCGATCGGGTCCGGCGAGTGGCCGAACATGGTGCCGGTGTCGCCCAGGCAGAAGTCGATGTATTCGTGGCCGTCGACGTCATAGAAGCGAGCCCCCTTGGCCCGCTCGACGAACAGTGGCACCGGGGTCGACCAGTCGGCCATCCAGTGCATCGGTACGCCGCCGTATAGCGAGTTACGCGCGCGTTCGGCCAGGGCCACGGATTTCGGGTTGCGCTCGATGAAGCGTTCCCGCTCGCGGCTGGCGAAGGTTGCTACGGCGGATGGGCTGATACCACTGGCAGTCATGTTGAACACCTCGTTCGAATATCTGCACATGCTATTTTGTGATCACATAAAACTCAAGCATTGGTTTGATCAGGCTTTATTGCTAGATTAATGCCATATTTGTGATCACAGGATGTTGCGCAATGATATTTCAACAGCAGGTGGCGTTGATCAGTGGCGCGGGCAGTGAATCGGGTATCGGCCTGGCCATCGCCCGCCGTTTGGGTCGTGCCGGGGCACGGGTACTGCTGACGGCCAGCAGTGCGCGGATCGAGCAACGTGTCGCCGAGTTGTGTGCTGAAGGTATTCAAGCACGGGGTCGCGCCGCTGACCTGACCGATGAGCAGCAGGTCGCTGAACTGCTCGACTGGGCGCAGGCGCAGTGGGGGCAGATCGACATCCTGGTAAACAACGCCGGCATGGCCATGCAGGGCAGCCCCGAGCCGTTTGCCGAGCTGGCGGACATGGACCTGGCGACCTGGAACCTGTCCATCGCGCGCAACCTCGGCACTGCTTTTCTGCTCACTCGTGCGGTGCTGCCGGGCATGCGTGCACGCGGCTACGGGCGCATCGTCAATATCAGCTCGACCACCGGCACCCGCGGCAGCAACCCAGGCGAGGCGGCCTACAGTGCGGCCAAGGCCGGTATGCTTGGCCTGTCCATGGGCCTGGCGCTGGAAGTGGCCAAGCAGGGCATCACGGTCAACAGCGTGGCGCCGGGCTGGATCGCTACAGGTTCGAGTACCGAAGAAGAGCGCCATGCGGCGGAATACACACCGATGCGCCGCGCCGGACGGCCTGAAGAAGTGGCGGCGGCGGTGGCCTTTCTCGCCTCGCCCGAGGCCAGCTATATCACCGGCGAAGTATTGGTAGTCGACGGTGGTAACTGCCTGATCGAGAACAAGGCTCCGTGAGCCATTAGAATTCATTGCGCCGCTCTAGCGCGGCCTTTTTCAATATAAGGAACGTCCATGCATAACTGCTCGCTGACCCTCGCCCAACTCCCCGCGCCACCGCTACGGGGCTGAACGACCATGGCCGATAACCTGCAGGACCAGATCTACCAACGTATTCGTGAAAGCCTGCTGGCGGGGCGCTTCCAGCCCGGCGAGCGCTTGAAAATTCGTGATCTCGCCGCGGAGTGGGGCACCAGCCCGATGCCGGTGCGCGCCGCTCTGCAGCGCCTGGTGGCCGAAGGCGCGCTGGAAGGCGAGCCGCAGCGCTCGGTGCGCGTACCGCCGATGACCCGCGAGCGTTACCAGAATATCTTTCAGGTGCGATTAGGCCTCGAAGGCCTCGCCGTTGAATTGGCCACGCCGCGCCTGACCCCGGTTGACCTGGCCGAGCTGCGAGACTGCGTGGCACGCATGGATCAGGCCATCGAGCAGCGTCAGGTGCAGGCCTATCTGGATGCCAACAGCCAGTTTCACCTGCACCTCTACAGCGCCTGCGGCAACCCGGTGTTGTTGCGCAGCATCGAATCGCTATGGCTGCAGGTCGGGCCTTTCTTCAACCGGCTGTTCACCGACGCCGATCTGTCGCTGCGCCTCAACGACTTCCACGAGGATGCTTTTGCCGCGATCGAAGCCGGTGACGCCAAGGCTGCGCGTCAGGCCATGGAGCAGGATCTGACCTATTTCGCGCGCTTCCTGCTCACTCTGCTCGACCTCGAGCCCAACCAGCAGCGCTAGGGCTGCTGGCGGCGCCGAGGTCGAGTTGACCAGCGGCGTGCGGCGGGATGGCGGGAGGTTGCGGGTTTATCTGCCCTGGGCAATCAGTGCTGCGCGGCTCCTTAGCTTTCCAGCCAGACGTCACGCACCCAGTGCCAGACCGATTCCCAGGTTTCGTCTTCGTTGACTTCGCCGGTTTCCGCTTCCCACAGCAGCACGGTGCCGTCTTCTTCGACCACGTAGTAGTTACCGTGGTCTTCGCACAGCGGTACGAATTCGCGCGGCACACCCAGGGACCAAGCGGTGGCGGCGACTTCTGGCAGGTAGGTGTGCGATTGCGGGTCGCTGGCGGTAACCGGCTCCAGGCGGCCGTAAACCACATCGCTGACCTGCAGCAGGTACTCACGCAGGGCGAAGGGCAGATGGATCAGGATCTGCTCCTGAATCTCCACTAGGGTTTCTTCTTCCGGCAACTCCAGCGGGACGGGCACCGGCTCGTTGAGTTCGCGCAACTGTTCGATGACTTCTTCCACGGTGTCTGCCTCATTTATTACGGGGTATACGGGAGCGTCTTATACCCTAGACGGGTCTAAGCAAAAAGCTGGCACAGTGCTATTGTGCAGCTGAACAGTGCGTCAATTTTTGAACGTCATAAAGTGGTTGAGTCATGAAAAGCCAAACGCAAGAATCCGAAGGTGGTGCACTCAGCGAGGAAGAGCGGCTGCAGTTGCTGACCACTGCCGGCAAGCGCAACCGTCTGTTTATCCTGGCGCTGGCCGGGGTGCTGGGTAGTCTGATGCTGGCCTCGGTGGGGATGAATATCTACAGCGCGTTCAGCGCCGGCGATGAGCCGCGTATTCAGGCACTGGAAAAGCAGGTACTACGGCTTGAGCAGCAGCTGGTGGTGCAGCAGACCGCGTTGAGCAATCAGGAAGAACTGCTGGCCAGCCAGCAGGCATCGCAGCTGACCGGAATGTTCGAGCGCGTGGAGAACCCGGACAGCATCGCCGAAGTGAGCAAGGTATTGCAGGCCCAGGAGCGCGATTATCAGCAGGTGATGCAGGGCCTGAAGGCCGGTATGCGTGACCTGGCCAATATGCTGCCGGGCTCGCGCAGCTGGCTGGCGGATTACGAGGAAGCGATTGATCGCGCCCAGCTCAACAGCCGGCAGCGCCGTGAAGATATCCAGGCCTGGAGCGACAAGGCCCAGCAGCCTGCCCCGGCGGCCAAACCGCCGGGTACCAGCGTCGATCCGGGCTAGTTCTTAGCCCATTTGGTAGAAGGCCAGCTTATTGCCATCCAGATCACGGAAATAGGCGCCGTAGAACCCCGGTATGCGCTCGCCAGGTTTGCCTTCGCAGCTTGCACCGAGCTCGATGGCCTTGGCGTAGAGCTTGTCGACACCTTCGCGTGAGCCGCCGGGCAGGGCGATCATCTGGCCATTGCCTGGCGTAGGCGCTTGCTTGTCATAGGGCAGGCAGACGGCAAACATCGGCTGACCCTTGGCGATACCGTAGAAGGCGATGCGGCCCAAATCCATGACCACTCTTGCACCCATTTCAGCCAGCAAGGGGGTGTAGAAAGCCTTGGCTTTTTCCATGTCAGTGGTGCCAACCGTTGTGTATCCGATCATTGCTCAGTCCTCGTGGTGGTTAAGCTAGGGGCAGATTGCACCTTGAGTGGATCGGGCGCCAGCCCATGCGTTTGCTGAATGATGGACAAAGAAAACCCGGGGCTTGCCCGGGTTTTCTTTATTGCAGCAGGTATTAACCGTTCTGGCGGATACCGGCAACCAGCCACGGCTGGTTGCCGCCGACGGCACGCTCCAGTCGCCAGCTTTCGCTGAACACTTCGCCTTGGTCAAAGCGCGAAGTCTTGGCCACACCGGTGAAGGTCAGGGTGGCGACGGTCTTGTCGCTGAGGTCATCGACGCCATCCAGCTGCACATCGAGGTTGTCGACGTAGGTGGACTGGAAGCCATCACCCAGGTCGGCACGTTCGCGGCTGAGGAACTCCAGCAGCTGCGGAGTGACGAACTCGCCAATCTTGTCCATCTCGTTGGCATCCCAGTGCTGTTGCAGACTGAGGAAGTGCTCACGACCGGCGTTGATAAAGCTCTGCTCGTTGAACCAGGCTGGGGCGTTGATTACCGGCTTGATAACAGCTGCGGCACTGTTGCCGCCGAAAATCGAGCTAGGTGCAGCCTGGGTCGGCATTTCGCGCTGATACGGCACACCACCGGCGGCGGCAGGCTGGGCCTGGCGACGACGGGCAGCGAGGAAGCGGAACAGCAGGAAGGCGATCAGGCCGAAGATCAGCATGTCCATGATCTGCAGGCCTTCGAAGCCATCACCCATAAACATCGAGGCGAGCAGACCACCGGCGGCCAGACCGGCCAATGGGCCCAACCAGCGCGAGGCGCCGCTAGCCGCAGCAGGTTGACGACCGGCGGTAGCCGGTGCAGCGGTTTGCTGAGTCGGTGTCTGGCGGGCCTGGTGGCTTGGCGCGGAACCGAAAGATTTGCCGCCGCCCAGACGTTTGGCTTCGGCGTCGAAACTCATGGTGGTCAGTCCCAGGCTGAGGAACATGGCCAGGGCGATGCTAAGGAAACGCTGCATGGTTAGCTGTCTCTTGGTGATTGGATCTACGCGCGGCATCTTGCCCGGCGTGAGCGCCGCTGGCTAGGCCTAGAATGTTTCCGGCTTTTGCCCGTGCGTCTTAGTCAGCGGCGCAGTAGCACCAGCAGTGGCCCGCAGCGTAACTGTCTGCGTAGCAGGGCGCGGAAGTCGGCGGGGTCTTCCTCGGGGTGGCGCAGCCAGTGGATAAAGCAGCGCAGGTAGACGCCGGTCAGCAGGCTTTCCTCGGCGATACGGCACAGGTGCAGGGTTTCCCGCCGCGCGGCTTCACGCCACCACTGCACGGTGCGGCTGATACGCAGCAGACCGCCAATCTGCAGGTGGATATGCCCCGGTTCGAGCTTGTACAGCAGCATCTGCCCGCTGACCGCGCGATGCGCTGCCAGGCTGTCGAGCCAGGCGATCAGCAGTTCTTCCAGGCGTTTGGCCGGCTCCAGCGTCAGTAGGTCTGCGGCGGTGCCGCGCGCCAGTAGCGCCTGGTCGGCGCGGTCGAACCAGGCTTCCACCAGCTGATCCTTCTCGCGGTAATGCACGGCGATGGCGTCCAGCCCCACCCCCAGGTCGGCGGCCACATCGAACAGATGCAGGCGCTCCCAGCCGCAGACATCGGCCAGTTGCAGGGCGCTATCGAGTATTTGTGCTGCGGAAACAGTTGTGCGTTTCATCGGCTCACCTCGCCAAGCAGTATGGGCGGCGAGCGCGGCAGGGCCGGCCTGAAACGACAAACGGAACCCGAAGGTTCCGCTTGTGATGATTACAGTCGGGTGTCAGCGCCAGTTGTACAGCTCTTTCTCCGACAGCTGGTGCATCTGGCTGACCTGAGCCTGGAAGGCCTGCATCGAGGCCCAGATGCGGCCGTTCAGCTCGCTCTGCGCGGCCAGTTCGCCGAGTACCACTTCAGACTCGCGCTGCATGGCGGCCAGCACTTCGTCGGGGAAGCGCTTGAGCAGGGTGCCCTGCTGCTTCAGTTCATCCAGGGCCATGGCGTTGTGATAGACGTAGTCATCCAGCATGTCCTGGCTGGCGGCGCGGGCGGCTTCCGTGAGGATTGCCTGCAGATCGGCCGGCAGGCTGTCGAGGGCCTTCTGGTTGATCAGCAGCTCGAGTACCGCTTGCGGTTCCTGCCAGCCTGGGTAGTAGTAGAACTTGGCGGCTTTGTGCAGGCCGAAGGCCAGGTCGTTGTAAGGGCTGACCCAGTCAGTGGCATCGATGGCGTTGCTCTGCAGGGCGGTAAACACTTCGCCGCCGGGCAGGTTGACGGTGGTGGCGCCGAGTTTGCTCAGCACTTCGCCGCCCAGGCCCGGCATGCGGATCTTCAGGCCCTTGAGGTCATCCAGCGAGTTGATTTCCTTGTTGTACCAGCCGCCCATCTGCATGCCGGTATTGCCCACTACCATGGGTTTTACGCCATAGGGGGCATAGGCTTCGTCCCACAGCGCCTGACCGCCGCCCTTGCTTAGCCAGGCGTTCATTTCGCTGGTGGACAGGCCGAACGGCACGGCGGTGAAGAACTGCGCCGCCGGCACTTTGCCCTTCCAGTAATAGGCCGCGCCGTGACCCAGCTCGGCGGTGCCGCGCGATACGGCATCGAACACCTCCAGCGGCGGCACCAGCTCGCCACCGGCATACACCTTGATGGTCAGGCGGCCGTTGCTCATGGCGCTGACACGCTCGGCCAAACGCTCGGCCGCGGTGCCCAGGCCCGGATAGTTCTTCGGCCAGGCGGTGACCATCTTCCACTGGAAAGTCTGTACCGGCTCGGCGGTAGCTTGCGGCGCGGCAGGTTCTTCCTTGCAACCGCTCAGGCCGATGGCGGCGAGCAGGGCGCTGGCGAGCAGCAGAGGGCGGCGGATCATGGAGGCTCCTTATTATTTGAGTAGACGGTCGATCACAGCGCCTGCAGCTTGGCGTAGCTGAGCATCAGCCACTTGCTGCCTTCGCTTTCGAAATTCACCTGCACCCGCGCCTGGGCGCCGGAGCCTTCGAAGTTGAGGATGGTGCCTTCGCCGAACAGCGAATGCTGCACGCGCTGGCCGAGGTTGAAGCCAGTGTCCGGTACGGCGCTGCCGGCGAACATACTGTCGCCGCTCATGCTGTTGCCGCCCATATTGCGGCTGACCGCACCAAACGGCCGGCTGACGCTGTTGGACAGGCGCACTTCCTGAATCAGCTGCGGTGGAATCTCGCGGACAAAGCGCGACACCTTGTTGTAGGTCTCCGTGCCGTACAGGCGGCGCGTTTCGGCGTAGGTGATCACCAGCTTGCTCATGGCGCGGGTGATGCCGACGTAGGCCAGGCGGCGTTCCTCTTCCAGGCGGCCGGGTTCTTCCAGGCTCATCTTGTGCGGGAACAGGCCTTCTTCCATGCCCACCAGGAACACCTGGGGAAATTCCAGGCCCTTGGCGCTGTGCAGGGTCATCAGCTGCACGCTGTCTTCGTTTTCCGCAGCCTGGGTGTCGCCGGCTTCCAGCGAGGCGTGGCTGAGGAAAGCTTGCAGCGGGCTGAGTTCGTCGTCTTCGTTGTTCTCGAAGGTGCGCGCGGCGCTGACCAGTTCTTCCAAGTTTTCGATACGCGCCTGGGCTTTTTCGCCTTTCTCGGCCTTGTGATAGGCATTCAGTCCGCTTTGCTCGATGACGGTCTGGGTCATCAGGTGCAGCGACATGCTCAGCGCCTTGGCGGCGAGGTTTTCGATCAGCTCGATAAACCCGGCCAGTGCACTCGAAGCCCGGCCGGGCAGGGTCTTGGCGGCGACCATCAGGCGAATCGCTTCCCACATCGACACATCATGGGCACGGGCGTATTCGCGGATGGTCTCGACGCTCTTCTCGCCGATGCCACGCGCCGGCACGTTGATCACTCGCTCCAGCGCGGCGTCGTTGCCGCGGCCGTCGAGCAGGCGCAGGTAGGCCATGGCGTTCTTGATTTCCGCGCGTTCGAAGAAGCGCTGGCCGCCATAGATGCGATAGGGAATCTTCTCGCGCAGTAGCGCTTCTTCGAGCACCCGTGATTGGGCGTTGGAGCGGTAGAGGATGGCGATTTCGCTGCGCTTGAGGCCGTCCTTGCGCAGGGCGTCCTCGATCGTCTCGACCACATAACGCGCTTCGTCGTGCTCGTTGAACGCTGAATACAGGTTGATCGGCTCGCCGTCGCCGTCTTCGGTCCACAGTTCCTTGCCCAAACGGCCCTGGTTATTGGCGATCAGCGCGTTGGCAGCCTTGAGGATGCCGGCGGTGGAGCGGTAGTTCTGCTCCAGGCGGATCACTTCGGCGTCGCTGAAGTCGTCGGAAAACTGCTGGATATTCTCGATCTTCGCCCCGCGCCAGCCGTAGATCGACTGATCGTCGTCACCCACCACCATCAGGCTGTCGCCGCCTTTGGCGAGCATGCGCAGCCAGGCGTATTGCACTGCGTTGGTGTCCTGGAACTCGTCGACCAGGATATGCCGGAAGCGCCGCTGGTAGTGCTCCAGCAGGCCCGGTTTGTCACGCCACAAGTCGAGGGCGCGCAGCAGCAGCTCGGAGAAGTCGATGACCCCGGCGCGGGCGCAGGCGGCCTCGTAGGCTTCGTAGATCTTCAGCATGGTGGCGAGGAACAGGTCGCCGCCGGGCTGGATATTCTTCGGCCGCAGGCCTTCGTCCTTCTGCCCGTTGATAAACCACTGCGCCTGCTTAGGCGGCCAGCGTTGTTCATCCAGGCCGAGGTCGCGGATCACCCGTTTGACGATGCGCTGTTGGTCGTCGGAATCGAGAATCTGGAAGTTCTCGGCCAGGCCGGCTTCCTGCCAATGGGCGCGCAACAGACGATGGGCCAGGCCGTGGAAGGTGCCAACCCACATGCCGGCTGGGCTCTGCCCGAGCATTTGCTCGATGCGGTGGCGCATTTCGGCAGCGGCCTTGTTGGTAAAGGTCACCGACAGGATGCTGTGCGGCGAGGCATTCTCGATCTGGATCAACCAGGCGATGCGGTGCACCAGCACCCGGGTTTTACCGGAGCCAGCACCGGCCAGCACCAGTTGGCGGCCCACGCGCGCTGCTACAGCCTGGCGTTGGGCATCATTAAGAGAGGCAATCAGGAGTTCGGGGTCATTTTGCATCGCGGCATTCTAGGGGGCTGCGCCAGGCAGGGCAAACCAGGGTATGACCTGAGTCGGCGCAGGGGATTTAGTGGACGACTGGTGGGTCAGCTCTGCAGGCGCAGACAGGCCGCGCCTGCACTCGCCGAAAGTTAGGTATTTGTACTGTGAATTAGCGCACATCTGGCTTGGGCGATGCGTCTAGCTCGCGTATGCTGCGCCGACGTTTAGGCAACCACTTATAAGAAAATCGCCTATGACCGCATCGACTTCATCCGCTGGCGCCAATGGCTTCAGGCCGACTCCCGGGCGGGAAGTGGCTCAGCTGTTTGCCACAGACATCGCCGCCGAACGCACCCGCATGCTCTATCAGGGCTCGCAGGTGCCGACCCTGTTTATGCTGCTCAGCGGCGTGGTCTGTGCCTTCCTGCTGTGGGGCGTGCTGCCACCGGTGCTGCTGGTCAGCTGGTCGGTCTGGCTGGTGATCCTGGCCGTGCTGCGCTTGGTGCAGGTGCGCGCCTTCAACAACGCCTTGCCCAGCCGTCAGGCCGAACGCCATTGGCGTCGTCTGTTTCTGCTTGGTGCGAGTGCTTCCGGGCTGACCCTGGCGTTTGCCGCCATCGCCCTGGTGCCGGCGGATGTGTTCTACCTGCAGGCAGTGGTCTATGGCCTGATTGCTGCGGCAATTCTCTCGGCCAGCGTGGCCTATGCCATCAGCTTTACCGCCTTCCTCAGTTTTGCCTTGCCCTGCCTGCTGCCTTCGGTGGGCTATCTGCTGCTCAGCGATAACCCGCTGCAGCGCGGCTGGGGCCTGCTCGGCAGCATTCTGCTGCTGGCCCTGCTGGTGGTGGCCTGGCAGGTCAACCGCTTGGTGCAGCGCAGCCTGCTGCAGCGTTTCCACAACCAGGCGCTGATCAGCAACCTAGAGCACGCCAAGATGCAGGCCGAAGGGCTCAACGGCGAGCTGGCCCATGAAGTGGAACAGCGCCGCCGCGCCGAGCGTGAGTTGCGTTTGGCCCATGGTGAGCTGGAAATGCGCGTGGCTGAGCGCACCCTGGAACTGGATGAAACCACTTACGCCCTGAGTAAGAGCCGCGCACGCCTGACCCTGGCCATTGAAGCCAGCGAGCTGGGGCTTTGGGACTGGGACCTGCAGAGCGATGAAGTGCATCACTCGCGCCTCAAGGAAATTTTCGGCCTGGAACCGCAGGCCGTGCAGGTGATGCTGCGCGACCTCAAACCGCGTCTGCACCCGGATGATCTGCCGGTGCTGCGCCGCGCGCTGGTCGAGCATATGAAGGGGCGCAGCGACGACTATCAGGTCGAATACCGCATCAAGCACGCCGCCGGCCACTGGGTGTGGATCGAAGACCGTGGCCGCGCGGTTGAGCGCGACGCCGAGGGCCGCGTGCTGCGCATGCTCGGCACCCGTCGCGATATCAGCGCGCGCAAGGTGCAGGAACAGCAGCAACAGCTGGCGGCCACGGTGTTCGAGGCCGCCAGCGAAGGCATCGTGATTCTCGATCCGGACTATCGCCTGCTGTCGGTCAACCAGGCCTTCAGCGACGTGACTGGTTATCGCCAAGATGAAGTGGTCGGCAAAAGCGTGATCAGCCTGATCAGCAGTGGTGACAGCCGCCGGCAGTATCAGATGATCCGCCTGGAGCTGGAAAACAGCGGCACCTGGCGCGGCGAGCTGATCGAAACGCGCAAGAACGGCGAGCTGTACCCGCAGTGGCTGCAGCTCAACGTGGTGCGCGATGCGCGGGGCAGTGTCAGCCATATTGTCGGCTTCTTCGCCGATCTGTCATCGCGGCGCGAGGCCGAAGAGCGCCTGCGCTACCTGTCGCATTACGACGAACTGACCGGCCTGGCCAACCGCAGCCTGTTCAAAGAGCGCCTGCACGAGGCCAGCCAGCGTGCGCGGCAGGGTGGACGCAGCATCGCTCTGCTGCATGTCGACCTGGACCGTTTCAAACTGCTTAACGACAGCCTCGGCCATGAAGTGGCCGATCAGCTGCTGCGCCAGGTCAGTCGCCGTCTGACCCAGGCGGTGCCGGAAGCCGACACCCTGGCGCGCCTGTCCGGTGACGAATTCGCCATCCTGATCGACTCCTACGGCAGCCTTTCCAGCCTGGCGCGCCTGGCCAGCCGTCTGCTGAGCAAACTGCGCGTGCCGATGACCGTAGGCGGCCATGAGCTGGTGGTCAGCGCCTCCCTGGGTATCAGCCTGCTGCCCGACAACGCGCGGGAGATTTCCGCCCTGGTCAGCCAGGCCAATATGGCCATGCAACATGCCAAGCACCTGGGCGGCAACACCTTCCAGTTCTTCACCGACAACCTGCAGGCCTGCACCCTGGAGCGCCTGCAACTGGAAAACCAGCTGCGCAAAGGCATCAACGAAGGCCAGCTGGAAGTCTTCTACCAGCCCAAGCTGTGCCTGGCTTCCGACAGCCTCAACGCCGCCGAGGCGCTGGTGCGCTGGCGCCACCCGGAACTGGGCCTGGTGCCGCCGAGCGACTTTATCGGCCTGGCCGAAGAAACCGGGTTGATCGGCGCCATCGGCGAATTCGTTCTGCGTCAGGCCTGCCTGCAGGCGCGCGCGTGGCAGGTGCAGGGGCTGGCGCAGATTCGTGTGTCGGTGAACCTCTCGGTACATCAGCTGCGCCAGGGCAACCTGCTTAGCCTGGTGCGCCAGGTGCTCGATGAAACCGGCCTGGCCGCGCAGTTCCTGGAGCTGGAGCTGACCGAAAGC
>JBIHZW010000125.1:0-9764 GCA_044240245.1 Pseudomonas sp.
GAGACGGATATGTTGTTCCGCCTCAACACGCTGCGGGCCGTAGTGATTGACGTTCCCATGGATGCATATTATGGCGACGAGGTCAGTAACCTGAAAGTTGGGCGGGTTCTACCAGAGTTTCTCATTAAGCACTCGCGAAATTTCTGCAAGCGTTTCTTCTACAACTACATTCTGCGGGATATGTCTCTAGCGTCTCTCGAGTTCATCCTCGGCCTGATCATGATTCTGTTCGGCGTGGTGTACGGCGGTATCCATTGGTATGCCTCCACCACCACCGGCGAGCCGGCCTCCTCCGGAACTATTATGATTGCTAGTTTGCCAATTATTTCCGGAATCCAGTTTGTCTTGGCCTTCTTTGCTTATGACATTGCTTCCGGGCCATCTCAGCCTATAGGTGATCTGCTTTTCGATGTGTGTGATCAGAAGACTACCATCATATGAAAAATCTTTTGGTTACAGGACAAAGTGGGTTTGTAGGTAGGCATCTTCAGCAATTACTCGTTGATAACAGTCGCTGGCGTTTGCTGCCTGATGACCGCCTTGATCTTTGCAATCAAGTTTCCATTGATAACGTTTTACAGCCGACTTGCCCAGACGCCGTAATCCACTTGGCAGGGCAAACCTTTGTACCCGAGGCCTTCCGCGACCCGCAGCGTACCCTCGAAGTGAACCTCCTGGGCACCTTGAATCTACTGCAAGCGCTCAAGCGTCGAGGCTTCAGCGGCACCTTTCTCTATGTCAGCTCTGGCGACGTTTATGGGCAGGTTGCGGAAGGTGACTTACCGGTCGTCGAAACCCTTGCACCACGTCCGCGCAATCCCTATGCCGTGAGCAAAGTCGCCGCCGAATTGCTCTGTCAACAGTGGAGTTATAGCGAACCTTGGCGGATCATAGTCGCCCGCCCGTTTAACCATATTGGCCCTGGGCAGGGTGAAGCATTCGTTATTCCGAGCATGGCTCGTCAGCTAGTCCGCGTTCGTCAAGGCCTGCAACCTGCGCGACTGGAGGTCGGCGATGTCGATGTGACGCGCGATTTTCTCGATGTACGCGATGTGCTTCAGGCTTATCTGGCCTTACTCAAACACGGTCGCAACGGTGAGATCTACAACGTGTGTTCAGGCGTCGAGCAACGTGTGCGCGATCTGATCATACAGATGGCTAATCTGGCCGGTGTAGAGGTTGATCTGATACAGGACTCCAGCCGTATGCGCCTGTCTGAGCAGCGGCGAGTAGTGGGATGCAGCAAAAAACTACAAAAAGAAACTGGGTGGAAGCCTGGCACTTCAATCACGGAGACCCTGCAGAGCGTGCTCTCTGACTGGGCAGCAAGAGAAATGGATAATGTCTAAGACTGCATTGATTACTGGCGTAACCGGCCAAGACGGCGCTTACCTGGCCAAACTGCTGCTA
The DNA here is from genome assembly GCA_044240245.1 of Pseudomonas sp. Taxonomy (GTDB): domain Bacteria; phylum Pseudomonadota; class Gammaproteobacteria; order Pseudomonadales; family Pseudomonadaceae; genus Aquipseudomonas. Next base: position 1,411 of record JBIHZW010000125.1, read on the forward strand.
GAAAAAGGCTATGACGTTCATGGCTTAGTGGCTCGACGCAGCAGCGATACGCGTTGGCGGCTCCGTGAGTTAGGCGTTGAAGGGCAGATTTCTTATCACGAAGGTGATCTGGCCGATGCCTGCTCGATTCAGCGTGCGGTAATCAAAGCCAAACCGGATGAAATCTACAATCTAGGCGCGCAGAGCTTTGTTGGCAGTTCTTGGGATCAACCGGTAACCACTGCCGTCGTCGACGGTATTGGCGTCACGCATTTGCTCGAAGCGATTCGCCAGCTTGCCCCGCAAACCCGCTTTTATCAGGCCTCGACCAGCGAAATGTTTGGTTTGATTCAGGCCGAGCGCCAAGATGAGAACACACCGTTCTATCCGCGCAGCCCTTATGGCGTGGCCAAGCTGTATGGCCACTGGATTACCGTTAACTACCGTGAAAGCTTCGGCCTCCATGCCTCCAGCGGCATCCTGTTCAATCACGAATCGCCGCTGCGTGGCATCGAGTTTGTCACCCGCAAAGTCACCGACGCGGTCGCTCGAATCAAACTTGGCAAACAGACAGAGTTGCGTCTGGGCAATATCGACGCCAAACGAGACTGGGGCTTTGCCGGCGATTATGTCGAAGCCATGTGGCTGATGCTGCAACAAGGACAGGCCGACGATTATGTGGTGGCCACCGGCGTCACCACCACCGTGCGCGACATGTGCAAGCTGGCCTTCGAGCATGTGGGTTTGAATTATAAAGATTATGTGGTCATTGACCCGCAGTTCTTCCGCCCCGCCGAGGTTGAGGTACTGCTGGGTAATCCGGGCAAGGCCGAACGCAAGCTGGGTTGGACGCCGAAAACCAGTCTTTCCACTCTGATTGAAATGATGGTCGAGGCCGATCTGCGCCGCGTCGGCAAGGAGTAAGGGCGAATGATAGTTCCTGTCATCCTTTCCGGCGGTGCCGGTACACGCTTGTGGCCAGCATCACGCGAGGACCACCCCAAGCCCTTTATGCGCTTACCGGATGGCCAATCGCTGCTGCAGAAAACCTACGTGCGCGCCGCGAATCTGATTGCCGAGGGCGGCGAAATACTCACGGTAACCAATCGCGAGCACTACTTTGAAAGCCGTGACCATTTCGCTCGAGCCAGCTTAAACCGCCATCGCGCCCGCTTTCTGCTTGAGCCGCAAGGCCGTAATACGGCTTCAGCCATCGCCGTGGCGACTTTGGTTGTGGCTGCAGAACATGGCGAGGACACGGTGTTGGTCGTCATGGCCGCGGACCATCTGATTCATGATTTACCTGGGTTCAAGGCGGCGACCGAACATGCGCTGGTCTTGGCCCGTCAAGGCTATCTAGTGACATACGGTATTCGGCCCACAGCACCGGAAACCGGCTTCGGCTACATCGAAGCTGGCGATAACCTGGATGAGCACGGTGGCTGCCGAGTCCAGCGCTTTGTAGAGAAACCTGATCAGGCGACAGCGAAGGAATATCTCGAGAGTGGCCGTTTCCTGTGGAACTCAGGGATGTTCTGCTTTACCGCTAGCAGCTTGATTGACCAATTACAGCAGCATGCGCCGGAGTTGCTGGAGCTGGCGCGCGCATGTGTAGCACTCAGCCCGCGTGGCGACAGCGCGCAGATGCAGGAATTGCACGCACAGAGTTTTGCCGCCTTGCCGGATATCTCCATCGACTATGCCTTGATGGAGCGCTCTGACAAGGTCGCAGTAGTGCCTGCCGCTTTTGATTGGAGTGATATCGGCTCGTGGAATGCCTTACGTGAGCTGGTGGGGGCCGATGACCAGCAAAATCGTGCTCAAGGCGATGCCATTTTTATCGACAGTCGCAATACCTTCGTGCAGAGCCAGGGTCGTTTGGTGGCTACCGTTGGGGTCGACAATCTGATTGTGGTCGAGACACCCGATGCGATTCTGGTGGCTCATGCCGATTGCACGCAGCAAGTGGGTCAGGTTGCCAAGCGGCTGAAGCTGGAAAACCATCAAGCTTACCGTCTGCACCGCACGGTATCGCGGCCCTGGGGCACCTACACGGTGCTGGAAGAGGGTCCACGCTTCAAGATCAAGCGTATCGTGGTCAAACCAGGGGCCGCACTGTCACTGCAGATGCACCATCATCGCAGCGAGCATTGGATTGTGGTGCAGGGCATGGCCCAGGTTGTGAATGGTGATACGCCGCTATTGATCAACAGCAATGAATCAACCTTCATCCCTGCTGGACATAAACATCGGCTGGCAAACCCTGGCGTAATTGATCTGGTAATGATCGAAGTACAAAGCGGCGAATACCTCGGTGAAGACGACATTGTTCGCTTCGAAGACCAATACGGCAGGGTTCAGTAATGGCGGTTGGGATGGCCCGCGCGGTCTGGAATTATCGTGGCTTTGTACTGGGTAGCGTACAACGCGAGTTTCAAACGCGCTATCGCAATTCATTGCTGGGGGCGGTGTGGACAATCCTCAATCCGCTGTCGATGATCATTGTATACACGGTGATCTTTTCGCAGTTGATGAAAGCTCGCTTACCGGGGGTGGATAACAATCTGGCCTACGGTATCTATCTGTGCGCGGGGATTCTGGCCTGGGGCTTCTTTGCTGAGATCATTGGCCGCAGTCAGTCAGTGTTTCTTGAACACGCCAACCTGATCAAGAAGCTAAGTTTCCCGCGAATTTGTTTGCCACTGATCGTCGTACTGAATGCCAGCGTGAACTTCGCAATTATTTTTGCCTTGTTTCTTGGCTTTCTTGTCGTGACGCAGAACTTTCCGGGCTGGTCGGTATTGGCTGTAGTTCCGCTATTGCTCATTCAGGTTGCCTTTGCCATTGGTCTTGGAATCATCCTTGGCGTGTTGAATGTATTTTTCCGCGACGTCGGCCAGTTGGTCGGTATCGCCCTGCAGTTTTGGTTCTGGTTGACGCCTATTGTCTATCCCGCCTCGATTCTGCCCGAAAGCATACGCCCGTTGATTGAGGCTAATCCCATGGCGGCGCTCATTGCTGCTTATCAGGGTATTTTTGTCTACGGCCAATGGCCGAGTTGGATGTCGCTCTGGCCGATTACGCTGCTGGCCGTAATGTTCTGCCTAGTGGGTATGCGCCTTTTTCGCAAGCGCTCCGGCGAAATGGTGGATGAACTCTAATGGGCAGTATTCAAGTGTTCCAGGTAGGCAAGGCCTACAAGCAATATCCAACGCGCTGGTCGCGACTAGCCGAGTGGCTGGTTCCTTTTTCGACACCCAGACATCAATTGAAGTGGGTTCTGCAGGATGTTTCGTTCACCGTTAATCCCGGCGAGGCATTGGGCATCATAGGTATTAACGGTGCAGGCAAGAGCACACTACTGAAGATGATTACCGGTACGACTCAGCCTAATACCGGACAAATTCACATTCAGGGGCGCGTAGCCGCATTACTTGAGCTGGGCATGGGATTTCATCCGGATTTTAGTGGCCGCCAGAATGTCTTCATGGCCGGCCAATTGTTGGGCCTAAGCATGGAGGATCTACATGCGTTGATGCCGGAAATCGAGGCATTTGCCGAGATTGGCGATTATATGGATCACCCGGTGCGCACCTACTCCAGCGGCATGCAGATGCGTTTGGCCTTCAGCGTGGCGACCGCACGACGGCCTGATGTGCTGATAGTAGATGAAGCACTGTCTGTTGGTGACGCCTATTTCCAGCACAAGAGTTTTGATCGTATCCGTGAGTTCCGTAAAGCAGGAACCACATTGCTGATCGTTTCTCACGACCGTCAGGCGATCCAGAATCTCTGTGATCGCGCCATTTTACTGGCCAATGGTCGGCTGGCGCTGGAAGGAGCACCGGAAGAGGTAATGGACTTCTATAGCGCGATGCTTGCTGAAAAAGAGCAGCAGACGGTCCGTCAGGAGCGTCTGGATAACGGCAAGGTGCGTACAATATCCGGAAGCGGGGAAGCGGGCTTTGCTGATATCGCCTTGCTCAATGCTCAGGGTCAGCGGGTCGAAGTGTTGGAGGTTGGGAGTCAGGCAGTACTTGAGGTGACTGTAGACGTTAAACAGTCCGTTCCTCGTCTGGTACTTGGTTTCATGATCAAGGATCGCATGGGCCAAGCCATTTACGGCATAAATACTCATCGATTACATCGTGCTCTTGAGAATGTATCTGCGGGTGAACGCATCGTTTATCGCTTTGCTTTTCCCGCGAATATTGGCAAAGGCAATTACTCCATTGCACTGTCACTCTCTCGGTTCGACTCGCATCTGGACACCAACTACGAGTGGCGCGATTTTGCGCTGGTGTTCCATATGATCAATATCAACAAGCCGGACTTTGTTGGTTGTAACGCGCTGGATGCCGATTTAAGCATTGAGCGCTTGCGACAGGCTGCCAGTGTCTGAACCTGCGTGAGAGCTCCATGCGTCTTTTGATTGAATGTACTTATGTATATGAACACCCCACGGTCAACTCAGGCATCCAGCGAGTGGTCCGCAATGTCATCCAGCAGCTGGATCATATCAACCCGGCTGTAACGTGCATTCCGGTCATGATGTGTGCCAACAAGGTCTATCAGGTCAATAGCTTGGCACCTCTGAGGGTAGGCAAGAATGCAACTTGGAGGCAATTTTTAATTGTCACCCTGGATCACTGGCGTAACAGATTTTTTTTCTGGCATTCACGCCTAGAGCGACTGTGGCCTTTTCGAGGATCAAGGCTGATACAGCGAGGCCTTTTTGTGATGGCCAAGGTGCTCAGTCTGGCTATCACGCTGCCACTGCGTGCAGTGCTCTGGACAAACCGAAAGGGCAAGCCCGCCCAAGACCGGACACAACCGATCACGCCGGCACCAGGTGATGTGCTGATCCTGCTAGACTCTTCCTGGCATGCCGATTTTTTCCCGCTGGCCGAGCGCTTAAAGCGCGAGGGAGTGGGTATCGTTTCTGTCATCTATGACCTCATCCCCTTAACCCACCCACAATTCTGTGATGAGGGCCTAGTAAGGGTTTTTGACAAATGGTTTGACTGGGTTGCTAATACTGCGGACGGTTTTATGGCCATCTCAGGAACAATCAGCAGCCAGGTTGAGGCCGAGGTTAGTCGTCGATTAGGTTGCGTTGAGGCAGCAAAACGTTGGCATGGGCATTTTCATTTGGGGTCAGAGTTAGACCAATTGGATCTTGCCGCTCGGCTAAGCCCGGAGCTGGAAGTCTTATTCCACTCAACAGCTCCCGTCTATCTGATGGTCAGCACCATTGAGCCACGCAAGAATCACGCTTACTTGCTTGATGCGTTTGAGCTGCTATGGGCTCGGGGTAGCAATGAGCGGCTGTGCATTATTGGTAGGATCGGATGGAAGTGTGATGGGTTGGTTCAGCGTATTAAGGCACACCCAGAATGGAATAAACGACTGTTCATGTTCAACCAGATTAACGACAAGAGTCTTGAGTTTGCTTACGCCAATGCGCGAGCACTTGTCTTTCCGTCTTACGTTGAGGGCTTTGGCTTACCACTGGTAGAAGCGATGCAGCGAGGCTTGCCAGTGATGGCCAGTGATATTCCGGTTTTTCGCGAAATTGGCGGTGAGTTTATGGCCTATTTCGATCTGGACGATCCGCAGACCCTGGCTGACAGAGTTACTCAGTTCGAGTCGAGCAACGAGTTCCCGGCTAGCAGACCAGTCGCGGATTGGCAGTGGATAGGCTGGCGCGAAGCGAGCCAGCAATTGGTAAACGGCACTCTAGAAGGTCTGCGAAGCCAGTCACTCGGGCAGGCCCATGCGACTCGCCCTTAACGCCAGTATTCTGCGGGCGCCGCGCACCGGCATCGGCCAGTACCTTGTCGAACTTGTTCAGGCGCTGGGCGCTTATCCTGAGTTTGAGCTGCGGTTGTTCAACGGCTGGAGTTGGCAACCTGAGTTACCTGCCGCTGTGCTGCCGGGCTATTCCCGTGCGAGCGGGCTGATCAAGCGCTGGGTGCCGAATGCTTATGCCCTGCGCCGACTGGTTGAGCAGCAACGTTTTAATCGTGGCAATGCCGGCATCGACCTCTATCACGATCCGAGTCTCTGGCCGCTTGAATGCAACGGCCCGATGGTGATGACACTTCACGACCTGACCCATGTGCACTTCCCAGAAACCCAGCCGGCCGATCGTCTGCGCGAAATTGAACGGCATGCAGCTCGCAGCGTCGAGCGGGCCGCGCGAATTCTGGTTGACTCACATTTCATCGGCGAAGAAGTCTGTCGTCATTACGGCGTGCCGAGCGAGCGGGTGGTGGTGGCGCCGCTGGGTTACGCCGCACGCTTTTATCCGCGAACTGCCGCACAGCTGACTGCGCCACTAAAGACTCTGGATTTGCAGCCCGGCCGCTACCTCCTGTGCGTCGGCACCCTGGAGCCGCGCAAGAATCTGCAATTGGCTCTGCGGGCTTACCAATGCCTGCCGGCAGCTCTACGCGAGCAGTATCCGCTGGTGATCGTCGGTATGCAGGGATGGCGCCCAGAACAGTTGGCGGAGCCGTTGCAACGGGCATTGGCCAGCGGTCAGGTGCGTTTGCTGGGGTATCAGAGTGACACGACGACTGCCGAACTACTGGCCGGCGCCCGGTTGTTGCTGTTCCCTTCGCTTTATGAAGGCTTTGGCCTACCTGTTCTGGAGGCGATGGCCAGCGGCACACCGGTGATCCTCAGCCGTAGTTCGGCCTTGCCAGAAGTGGCTGGCGAGGCCGGAACCTATATTGACCCGCAGGATGAACGGACCTGTGCCGAAGCTATCCAGCAGTTAATTGATGACCAGCCCAAATGGCAACACCAGCGCGCCGCAGGTTTACTACGCACCCGCGAGTTTTCCTGGCAACGCTGCGCGGCGATTACCGCGAATGTGTACCGACAGGCTGTGGAGTCCTGATGCGCGTTTTACATTTTTTCAAAACCTACCTCCCCGAATCTGTGGGCGGCATTGAGCAGGTCATCTTCCAGCTCTGCCAGAGTGGCATGGCGCATGGCGTGCACAGTGAAGTGCTGACCCTCAGTGCCAATCCGGAACCGCGTGAGGTGATGGTGGCCGATCACAAGGTGCACAGAGCCAAGCTGGACCTGCAACTGGCCTCCACCGGCTTTTCCTTCAGCGTGTTCAAGCAGTTTCGCGAGCTAGCCGCGCAAGCAGACATCATCAATTACCATTTCCCATGGCCGTTTATGGATCTGGTGCACTTCGCGTCGGCGGTCAACAAGCCAGTGGTGGTGACCTATCACTCGGATATCGTCCGGCAAAAGAATTTGATGCGCTTGTACAGCCCACTGATGCACGCATTTCTAAACCGTGCAGATCGGATTGTTGCCGCCTCGCCGAACTACCTTGAAACCAGCCCGGTACTTGAACGTTATCGGGATAAAGTCCTAGTGGTTCCATACGGCCTGGATCGCAGTAGCTATCCGCTTCCCAGTGAATCCTGCATGGCCGACTGGGAACAACGTTTTGGCCGGCGCTTCTTTCTGTTTGTCGGCGTGATGCGCTACTACAAAGGTCTACACATCCTGCTTGAGGCTGCGCAGGGTACGGATTATCCAATTTTAATAGTCGGCGCCGGCCCGTTGGAGCAGGAGCTGCGTGAGCAAGCCGTCATGTTGGGCTTAACCAATATGCACTTTCTCGGCCGCTTGGGTGAGGAAGACAAGGTCGCCTTGTTGCAGCTCTGCAGCGCAATCGTATTCCCTTCGCATTTACGCTCCGAAGCCTTTGGTATTTCCCTATTAGAGGGAGCCATGTACGGCAAACCGATGATTTCCAGCGAAATCGGCACCGGCACCAGCTATATCAATATCCACGGTGAAACCGGCTTAGTGGTACCTCCAAGCGATCCCACGGCATTTCGTGAGGCCATGCGTACGCTGTGGGACAACCCAGAGCGGGCGCAAGAGATGGGACGCAAAGCTGGCGAGCGCTATGAGCAGCTGTTCACCTCTGAGCAGATGGGGAAGCAGATGGCGCAGCTCTACCGCGAGCTGTTAGAGCAAAGAAAATAACGAGCACAAAAAACCCGGCCCAGGCCGGGTTTTTTGTGCAGTCAATGCGCTCGATTAGTCGACTGCTTTAACCATATCTTCGATGACTTTCTTGGCGTCGCCGAAGACCATCATGGTCTTGTCCAGGTAGAACAGTTCGTTGTCCAGGCCGGCGTAGCCGCTGGCCATCGAGCGCTTGTTGACGATCACAGTCTTGGCTTTGTAAGCCTCGAGGATCGGCATGCCGGCGATCGGCGACTTCGGATCGTTCTTCGCGGCCGGGTTGACCACGTCGTTGGCACCGAGCACCAGCACCACGTCGGCCTGGCCGAACTCGGAGTTGATGTCGTCCATCTCGAACACTTGCTCGT
>JBIHZW010000394.1:0-2749 GCA_044240245.1 Pseudomonas sp.
TGTCGCCACGGTCGTTGAGGTACTTGAAGTCGACGTTCTGCGTGCCGCTGCCGAACAAAATGCACTTCTGGTGTTCGGCGCTGAGCTCATCGAACGGCACTTCCAGGCTAAAACCGTAATGCGCGGCGAGGGAGCCGAGCATCTGGAAGTAATAGACGTTGCGCCGGTCCCAGCCGCGGATTGCGCCTTCGGCCAGGGTCAGCTCGCCATTGACTAGGCGCTTGGTGTCGAAGAACTGTTTGACCCCCAGGCCGTCGCAGGTCGGGCAGGCACCGGCGGGGTTGTTGAAGGAGAACAGCTTGGGTTCCAGCTCGCTGATCGAATGGCCACACACCGGGCAGGCGAAGCGCGCGGAGAAGATAATTTCTTCACCTTCCTCGCCCTCCATCGGCGCGATCAGCGCCAGGCCGTCGGCCAGCTTCAGCGCGGTTTCGAAGGATTCGGCCAGGCGCTGCTGCAAATCGCCGCGCGCCTTGAAACGGTCGACTACGGCATCGATGCTGTGCTTCTTCTGCTTGTCGAGCTTGGGCAATTCGTCCAGCTCGTAAATCTTGCCGTTGACCCGCACGCGAACAAAACCCTGGGCGCGCAGCTCGTCGAAGATCGCCAGGTGCTCGCCTTTGCGTTCGCGAATCACCGGGGCGAGCAGCATCAGCTTGCTGCCTTCGGGCAATGCCAGCACCTGATCGACCATCTGGCTGACGGTCTGCGCTTCCAGTGGCAGATCGTGGTCCGGGCAGCGCGGAATACCGGCGCGGGCGTAAAGCAGGCGCAGGTAGTCGTAGATCTCGGTGATGGTGCCGACGGTGGAGCGCGGGTTGTGCGAGGTGGATTTCTGCTCGATGGAAATAGCTGGCGACAGGCCTTCGATGGTGTCGACATCGGGCTTTTCCATCATCGACAGGAACTGCCGGGCATAGGCCGACAGCGACTCGACATAGCGGCGCTGACCCTCGGCGTAGAGGGTGTCGAAGGCCAGTGACGACTTACCAGAACCGGACAGACCGGTGATCACGATCAGCTTGTCGCGTGGCAGGGTCAGGTCGATGTTTTTCAGGTTATGGGTGCGCGCACCCCGGATCAGAATCTTGTCCACAAACAACGGCCTCGCATGGCGGGCGGAAAACCACCGAGTATACGGCTCGGGAGGCGGGCGCGGCAAAGCGTCACTGCTGTGCCGTAAGCATGGGTGCTGCTAGAATCGCCGCCTATTTTCACAGAGCGTTTTCCATGCACGATCCGCACAACGAGCGCATGAGCGGCAGTGAAACCCGCGCGGCCGGTGGCCTGGCGTTGGTGTTCGCGTTCCGTATGCTCGGCATGTTTATGGTGCTCCCGGTGCTGGCGACCTATGGCATGGAGTTGCAGGGCAGCACGCCGGCACTGATAGGCCTGGCGATAGGCGCCTACGGTTTGACCCAGGCGTTTCTGCAAATTCCATTTGGCATGCTCAGTGACCGCATTGGCCGACGGCCGGTGATCTATGTCGGCCTGCTGATCTTTGCTGCGGGCAGCCTGTTAGCGGCCAATGCTGACTCGATCTATGGGGTGATTGCTGGGCGCATTCTGCAAGGCGCTGGCGCGATTTCTGCGGCGGTGATGGCGCTGCTGTCCGATCTGACCCGCGAGCAGCACCGCACCAAGGCCATGGCGATGATCGGCATGAGCATCGGTCTGTCGTTTGCAGTGGCCATGGTGGTTGGCCCATTGTTGACCCGCGCCTTTGGCCTATCCGGTCTGTTTCTCGCCACCGCTGCCATGGCGCTGCTCGGCATCGTTATCGTCGCTGGTCTGGTGCCGAGTTCTGCCGGGCCGTTGCAGCATCGGGAGTCCGGGGTGAACAAGCAGGCGTTGCTGCCGACGCTCAAGCACGCGGATCTGCTGCGTCTGGATTTCGGCATTCTGGTGCTGCACGCGATTCTGATGGCCAGCTTTATTGCCTTGCCGTTGGCGCTGGTGGAGCAGGGCGGCCTAGCCAAGGAAGAGCACTGGTGGGTCTACTTGACCGCGCTGCTGGTGGGCTTCTTCGGCATGGTGCCGTTCATTATTTATGGCGAGAAAAAACGCCGGATGAAGCATGTGCTGCTCGGCGCGGTGACAGTGCTGCTGCTGTGTGAGCTGTTCTTCTGGTGGTTCGGCACCACCCTGCGCGCGCTGGTGCTTGGCACAGTGGTGTTCTTCACCGCATTCAACCTGCTGGAAGCCTCGTTGCCGTCGCTGATCAGCAAGGTCGCGCCGGCTGGCGGTAAAGGCACGGCGATGGGCGTGTACTCCACCAGTCAGTTCCTCGGCGCGGCCATCGGCGGCATCCTTGGTGGCTGGCTGTATCAGCACTACAGCCTGTCGGGAGTGTTTGCCGGCTGCGCGGTGCTGGCTCTTTTTTGGCTGGCCTTTGCTGTTACTATGCGCGAACCGCCGTATGTCACCAGCCTGCGTCTGCCGCTTTCAGCTGCGGCCTTGCAAGAGGCGGGGTTGGCCGAGCGTTTACAGGCTGTGCCCGGAGTGGCGGATGCCGTAGTGGTGCGCGACGAAGCGGCCATCTATATCAAAGTGGATACCCAACAATTGGACCGCACGTCCCTCGAGCGCCTCATAGAGCCGGTGCCGGTGGCGTGCTGAAAGCCTAGGAGAACGTTATGGCCCGTGGGGTTAACAAAGTCATTCTGGTCGGTACCTGCGGACAGGACCCGGAAACCCGCTACCTGCCGAGCGGCAACGCGGTCACCAACCTGAGCCTGGCGACCAGCGA
>JBIHZW010000395.1:0-2748 GCA_044240245.1 Pseudomonas sp.
TATTCGCCGACCGGGGAGATCTTCAACCTGGCCTGCGAAGACGTCGCCACCCGCGCCGCCATCGACCTGGACGCCGACAAACTGCTGCTGTTCGGCGCCGAATGCGGCCTGCTCGACGCCGCCGGCAAGCTGGTACGCGAGCTGCGCCCACAGCAGGTGCCGGCGCATCTGCAGCGCCTGGGCAGCAGCTACCAGGGCGAACTGCTCGACGCCGCCGCCGAAGCCTGCAAAGCCGGAGTACGCCGCAGCCATATCGTCAGCTATGCCGAAGATGGTGCGCTGCTCAGCGAGCTGTTCACCCGCACAGGCAACGGCACCCTAGTGGCCCAAGAGCAGTTCGAATCGCTGCGCGAGGCGACCATCGAGGATGTCGGCGGACTGATGGAGCTGATCACCCCACTGGAGGATCAGGGCATTCTGGTGCGCCGCTCACGCGAGGTGCTGGAGCGCGAGATTGAGCAGTTCAGCATCGTCGAACGTGAAGGGCTGATTATCGCCTGCGCCGCGCTGTACCAGATTGCCGACTCGGACTTCGGCGAACTGGCCTGCCTGGCCGTCAACCCGTCCTACCGTCACGGTGGCCGCGGCGACGAGCTGCTCGAACGCATCGAGGAACGCGCACGCGCCCAGGGCCTGAAAACCCTGTTCGTGCTCACCACGCGCACCGCCCACTGGTTCCGCGAGCGCGGCTTCGAGCCCAGCAGCGTCGACCGTCTGCCCGCCGCCCGCGCCTCGCTGTACAACTACCAGCGCAACTCGCAGGTATTTGAAAAGGCGCTCTGAGCGAGCTGCGGTGGAAATTGAAAAGGGCGCTTATAGCGCCCTTTTTGGTAGATGGGGTGGCAGATACAGGCTGAGGTAAGCATCGAACACCCGCATACCTTCCTCAGCCATGCGCGGGGTGATTTCGCCGTGCAGCTGCACCGAGCGGGCATAGACGCGGTCGCCCAACTCCATCGCGAGGGCGAAGACATCGACATCCTCTGGCAGTTGCGGCAACGGGAAGTGGCGGTCGAACAACTGCTGCATCAGCTGGCCCAGCTCGATGTCGTGCTGACGATCCGCCTGGGTCACTTCCGCCAGGCCGTGCTGGGCCAGAATCAACTGACGCGCAGCGGCATCGGCTGCATAGATCGCCAGCATGCGCTGTTCCACTAAACGCGACAGATCACGCCAGTCACGCAGCTGCTCATGTTCAATCGGCTCCTGCAGGCAGGCACGAAACGCTCCGTGGATATCCGCCGTCAGCCCTTCCAGCAAAGCCGGCACACTGGCGAAGAAGTGATACACCGACGACGGCGGAATCTGCGCCCGTTCCGCCACGCTGTAGATCGACAGGCTGGCCACACCCTGCTCAGCCAACAACTCACGGGCAGCGGCAAGGATGCCGGCGATGCGGCTCTGGCTACTGGCGCGGGGTTTGCGGGCGATAGACGGACGTGACATGGCGCGACTCAAGGACAAGGGACGCGCTATTGGACGCCAGGCGGCGGTATGGCCGCAAGCACTGCTACACCGCCGTGTGCGAGCAGCGAAGCTAGCAGGGTGTCGATGTTCTGCTAGATATCGATGCCCAAACCCCAACCCGGCTTTTGTGGACGCCGATCCTGATGACTGCGCCGATCCTCTTCGAAGCGAATGCTCTGCCTGCGCTCGGCATTTTGCCGGCGGTCGCTCTTCGCCTTGTCGCGGGTATCGATCTGAAAGCAGGCTTTCTGTTTTGTCGCGGGTTCAACCAGCCCAGACTCTTCGGCAGGGGCGGGTGAGGAAAAATCGATAGGGTCGAGATCGGCCATGGCACTACTCCACTGCTGGCGCTGATACAGCGCAGCCTACGGCCAAGTGGCCACAGGCTGTATCAGCTCAGGCTAGATCGCCTACCGAGCTCGTGCCATGTCGCTCATCTGAAAGCGCAACGGTTCCTTAGCAACGGGCCGCACGCACACCTTCAGCCAGCTGACTGCACAGGCTAAGTACGCCATCCACCGCTTGCTCAGGCGTTTTGGCGTTGGCGATCTGGTCGATCAGCGCCGAGCCCACCACCACGCCATCAGCTAGACGGGCGATGGTTGCGGCATGTTCCGGGGTGCGGATGCCGAAGCCGATGCACAGCGGCAAATCGGTGTGCCGGCGCAGGCGGGCAACAGCCTGCTCAACGTGGTCCAGAGTTGCCGAACCGGCGCCGGTCACACCGGCCACCGAGACGTAATAGACAAAGCCGGAGCTGCCGTTAAGCACCTTTGGCAGGCGTTTGTCGTCGGTGGTTGGAGTGGTCAGGCGGATAAAGTCCAAGCCTGCAACCTGAGCCGGATCACAGAGGTCGACGTTATGTTCTGGCGGCAGGTCGACCACAATCAAGCCATCAACGCCCGAGGCCACGGCTTCGGCAATAAAGCGCTCGACACCGTACTTGTGGATCGGGTTGAAATAGCCCATCAGCACCAGCGGCGTGGACTGCTCGCCTTCACGAAATTCGCGAACCATCTGCAGGGTCATGGCCAGGTCCTGACCGCCTTCCAGGGCGCGGATATTCGCTAGCTGAATCGCCGGGCCATCAGCCATTGGGTCGGTAAAGGGCATGCCCAGTTCAATTACATCGGCGCCAGCGGCCGGCAGGCCCTTGAGGATGGCCAGGGAGGCGTCGTAGTTCGGGTCACCGGCAGTGACGAAGGTCACCAGGGCGGCGCGGTTCTGTTCTTTCAGTTCGGCAAAGCGGGTTTGCAGGCGGCTCATCAGTGTTTCTCCTGC
>JBIHZW010000161.1:0-8161 GCA_044240245.1 Pseudomonas sp.
GACAACAGGGTCATTGGCACGATCAGGATCACCGCCAGCGGCAGGCTCCAGCTTTCGTACTGGGCAGCCAGCACCAGGAAGGCCAGCAGTACGCAGAGCGGGAAGACGAAGATCGCGCTGTTACCGGCCAAAATCTGCTGGTAGGTCAGGTCGGTCCACTCGAAGCTCATGCCATTGGGCAGTTCTTCCTTGAGCAGTTTGGCGATCGCCGCCTCGGCCTGGCCGGAGCTGTAGCCGGGGGCTGCCGCGCCGTTGATCTCAGCGGTGAGGAAGCCGTTGTAATGCATCACCCGATCCGGACCTGAGCTGGCGCTGACTTTAAGGAAAGCTGACAGCGGGACCATTTCGCCACGGTTATTGCGCACCTTAAGCTGGCCGATCTGCTCAGGTTCCAGGCGGAACTGCTGTTCGGCCTGCACGTTAACCTGATAAGTACGGCCAAAACGGTTGAAGTCGTTGGCGTACAGCGAACCCAGGTAAATCTGCATGGTGTCGAAGATGTCGCTGATCGCCACGCCATGGGTCTTGGCTTTTTCGCGGTCGATGGCAGCATCGATCTGCGGCACGTTGACCTGATAGCTGGTGAACACCGACATCGGGTCCAGTTCCGGCAGCTGGCGGGCCTTGGCAATGACGTTCTGGGTTTGCACATACAGCTCGTCATAGCCGAGGTTGCCACGGTCCTGTATCTGCAGGCGGAAGCCGCCGATGGTGCCCAGGCCTTGTACTGGTGGTGGTGGGAAGATCGCCAGATAGGCTTCCTGAATACCTGCGAACTGGCCGTTAAGCTCAGCGGCAATGGCCCCGGCGGACATGCTTTCGTCCTTGCGCTGATCGAAGTCTTTCAGGGCAACGAAGACAATGCCGCTGTTCGGGCTGTTGGTGAAGCCGTTGATCGACAGGCCCGGGAAGGCAATGGTGTTGGCCACGCCAGGGTGTTTACCGGCTATTTCCGACATCTGTTTCATCACACCTTCGGTGCGATCCAGGGTCGCCGCATCTGGCAGTTGGGCAAAGGCCACCAAGTACTGCTTATCCTGCGCCGGGACGAAGCCGCTTGGTGTGGTGGCAAAACCCAGGTAGGTCAGGCCCATCAACCCGGCATAGACGAACAGAGCGATGCCGCTGCCGCGCAGTACGCGCTTCACGGTGCCGACATAGCCATGGCTGGCACGATCAAATGCGCGGTTGAACGGCTTGAACAACCAGCCGCCAAACAGCTTGTCGAGTAGCTTGGAGAAGCGATCCTTCGGTGCATCGTGGCTTTTCAGCAGTACTGCGGCCAGGGCAGGGGACAGGGTCAGCGAGTTGATCGCCGAGATCACCGTGGAGATGGCGATGGTCAGCGCGAACTGTTGATAGAACTGTCCGCTAAGCCCGGAGATAAAGGCCGTAGGAATAAACACCGCGCACAGCACCAGAGCCGTGGCGACGATGGGCCCGGTGACTTCCTTCATCGCCTGCTTGGTGGCTTCCACCGGGGTTTTGCCCAGGCCGATATTACGTTCGACGTTTTCCACCACGACGATGGCGTCGTCCACCACGATGCCGATGGCCAGCACCAGGCCGAACAGCGACAGCGCGTTGAGCGAGAAGCCGAACATGTGCATCACGGCGAAGGTGCCGATCAACGACACCGGCACGGCGGCCAGCGGGATGATCGAGGCGCGCCAGGTCTGCAGGAACAGAATCACCACCAGCACCACCAGGATGATGGCTTCGAGCAGGGTATGCACCACCGCCTCGATTGAGCCACGCACGAAGATGGTCGGGTCATAGACGATTTCGTAGTCCACGCCTTGCGGGAAGCTCTGCTTCAGCTCGGCCATGCGCTCACGCACTGCATCGGAAATTTCGATGGCGTTGGAGCCGGGGCGCTGGAATACCGGGATGGCGACTGCGGGTTTGTTATTCAGCAAGGAGCGCAGGGCGTACTGACTGGAGCCCAGTTCAATTCGTGCGATGTCTTTCAGGCGAGTGATTTCGCCGTTTTCACCGGCGCGGATGATGATGTTCTCGAACTCTTCCTCAGTGACCAAACGGCCCTGAGTGTTGATCGACAACTGAAAGCTGTTGCCCGCATCCGACGGCGGCGCACCGAGCGAACCAGCAGCGACCTGACGGTTCTGCTCACGGATGGCGTTGACCACGTCCGCCGCAGTCAGGTTGCGCGAGGCCACCTTGTTCGGATCGAGCCAGACGCGCAGCGAGTAGTTACCGAGGCCGAACAGCTGCACATCACCGATGCCGTCCAGACGCGCCAGCTCATCTTTGATATTCAGCGCGGCGTAGTTGGACAGATACAGCATGTCGTAACGGTCGTCCGGCGAGGTCAAGTGCACAACCATGGTCAGGTCGGGCGAGGCCTTGTCGACGGTCACACCAAGACGCTGCACTTCAGTGGGCAGGGTCGGCATGGTGCGTGTGACGCGGTTCTGCACCTGCACCTGGGCTTTGTCCAGATCGGTGCCGAGGGCGAAGGTCAGGGTCAGGGTCATCTTGCCGTCGGCAGTGCCCTGGGATGACATATAGAGCATGCCTTCCACACCGGTAATCGCCTGTTCCAGCGGCGATGCGACGGTTTCACCGATCACCTTGGGGTTGGCACCGGGGAAGGTGGCGCGCACCACCACGGTGGGCGGCACCACTTCCGGGTATTCGCTGATCGGCAGTTGGAACAGCGAAATGGCGCCGCTGATCAGAATCAGCAGTGACAACACCGCGGCGAAGATCGGCCGCTGAATAAAGAATTGCGAGAAATTCATCGTCTTCTACCTATTAGCCGCGTGGCGCAGTGCTGGCGGGGCTGTTTTTCGCAGCAACCCGGCGGCTGTTCTGGCGTTCGATGGCCTGGCGTTGCTCAGTCAGCAGCGCCTGAGTCTCTTCATCGGCCATGGGCACGCTTTGCGGATCAACCGTGGAACCTGGGAACGCGCGCTGCAGACCGTTAACCACGATCTTCTCGCCCTTGGCCAGGCCGCTGCGCACGATGCGCAGGCCTTCCAGCTTCGGCCCCAGCTCAACGGCGCGGTACTGCACGGCGTTGTCCTTATCGAGTATCAGGACGTACTTCTTGCCCAAGTCCGTACCGACCGCTTCGTCCTTGATCAGCGCAGCGGCGTACTGACCACTGCCGACCAGCTTGAGGCGGGCGTAGAGGCCAGGCGTGAAGCGTCCGTCACGGTTGTCGAACACCGCACGGCCACGGATGGTGCCGGTTTGCGGATTGACCTGGTTGTCGAGAAAATCCAGCTCGCCCAGGTGTGGGTGGCCGTCTTCGCTGGACAGGCCCAGGTACACCGGGCTGGCATCGCGGGTCTGACCGCCGGCCTGGCGCGCCAGCTCGACATATTTAAGGAACACGCGCTCATCGGCATCGAAATAGGCGTAGACCTTGTCGGTGCTGACCAGGGTGGTCAGCAGGCTTTGCCCGGCATTGACCAGGTTACCTTCGGTGATTTCCGCACGGCTGACGCGGCCATCTATCGGCGCGGTAACCCGGGTAAAACTTAGGTTGAGGCGGGCGTTATCCAGTTCCGCCTGGATGCCGGCAACTGCGGCCTTGGCTTCTGCCGCGGCGCTGGCGCGAGCGTCGGCCAGTTCGGCGGAGATGGCATTACTCTGACGCAAGCGCTCGCCGCGATTGGCTTCGCTCTGGGTGCGTGCCTGGCTGGCGCGGGCCTGTTGCAGCTGGGCTTCGAGGCGTTTGACCTCGGCCTGGAACGGCCGTGGATCGATCTGGAACAGCAGGTCGCCTTTCTTCACCAGGCTGCCTTCATCGAAGGCTACCTGGTCAATAAAGCCGGATACCCGTGGGCGAATTTCCACCGATTCTGGCGCTTCCAGGCGGCCGGTGAACTCGTCCCATTCATTGATCGGTTGTTCGATAACTTCGGCCACGCTGACTTTTGCAGCGGGCATCTGTTGTGCGCTTTCCGGCGCTTTGCCGCAGGCGCTCAGTACCAGCACTGCGGCAAGGGCCAGGGGAAAATGCCAGAGGTTTTTATTGGACTGTTCCATGTGTACTTCCGCCAGAGGGTGTTGTGATGAGGCGGAGTCTGCTGCGGTGGGGCTAAGGCGACGAATCGAACGACTCGAAGATGTGTATCACTCAGAATGATGGGCGGCAGGGTTGTATCGATAACTCGCTATGTGAGCAAAGCGGGTGGGGAGGGCGCTTGTAGGGACTACAGGCTGTCTGGATCGCCGCAGAACATCTGGATGCGTGAGCGCAGCCAGCGTTCCGCCGGGTCGTTGTCCTGGGCGCCGCGCCAGGCCATGTGCAACTCAAAGGTTTGCGCCGGAAGCGGCAGCTCTTCGGCGCGCACACCGCCGGCAGAAGTCAGGGCTGCAGCGGTGTAATCCGGCACGGTGGCGATAATGTCGGTGCCCGAGAGCAGGGTGCCAAGGCCATTGAACTGGGGCAGGGCGAGGACCACCCGACGCTTGCGGCCGATTTTCTCCAGTTCTTCATCGATAAAGCCACCGAGGTCTCCCGCAAAGGACACCAGCGCATGGGGCCGTGCGCAAAAATCATCCAGGCTCAGTGGCCCAGGCGCGGCATCGGCGCGCAGCAGTTTCGGTTTGCTACGGCGCAGCACCTTGCGCTTGGCATTGGCCGGCAGCTCATCGGTGTAAGCCACGCCCACGGAAATCTCGCCAGAGGCCAGCAGCGACGGCATCAATAAATAGTTGGTGCGGCGAATCACCAGCACCACACCTGGCGCTTCGGCGCGCAGACGCTTAATCAGCGGCGGCAGCAGGCCGAACTCGACGTCATCCGACAGGCCGATGCGAAACACTGCATTGCTGGTTGCGGGATGAAAATCAGCGGCGCGGCTGACAGCGGTGGAGATCGAATCCAGCGCCGGCGAGAGCAGGGCGGCGATCTCCATGGCCCGCGCAGTAGGCTCCATGCTGCGGCCGGTGCGCACGAACAGTGGGTCGTCAAACAGGCTGCGCAAACGGGCGAGGGCAGCACTGATGGCCGGCTGACCGAGAAACAGTTTTTCCGCCGCACGGGTCACGCTGCGTTCATGCATCAGCGTTTCGAAGACGATCAGCAGGTTGAGATCGACGCGGCGAAGATCGTTACGGTTCATCCGGTGTCCATTCTGGAGTGGCTGCGGTTTTGCGCGCGACTCAGGCTAATGCCGAATGCTGTCGCCAGGCAATATGGCACGGGTAAATGATGTGTTTGTGGCCCATCATCATCCACAAGCATGGTGAATATCAGCCCCGAGCGGTGGAATTGCTGGCAAAGCCCGGATAAAGTCCGTGGCCATAAGGGGTCGCCACACCTGTATAGCGCAGAAATGCCAGACAGCTGCCGCGACCTGAATGGGTCAACCGAAGAGGTTTGCGATGTCCCGCATAGTTCGTTTCCATGAGTTTGGTGAGGCTGATGTCCTCAAGATCGAAGAGCGTGCAGCTCCTGCGCCGGCAGCGGGCGAAGTGCTGGTCGGTGTTGAGGCCGCGGGCGTCAGTTGGTACGACGTGCTCTGGCGACAGAATCTGGCCAATACACCGACACAATTGCCGGCAGGCCTGGGCCATGAATTGGCTGGTGTGGTGCTGGCAGTGGGTGACGGGGTCAATGATCTGGCCGTGGGTGATCGAGTTGCCAGCTTCCCGGGGCACAGCGCCAACCGTTATCCCAGTTACGCAGAACACGTGGTATTGCCGCGCAGCTCTCTGGCACGTTACCCGGACAACCTGACCGCACAACAGGCCGCTGTGCATTATCTGCCATCGATGGTCGGCTGGTTCGGCTTTAACGAGCTGGCACGTTTGCAGCCCGGCGAAACCGTGCTGGTAACCGCCGCAAGCCGTTGTTGGGGCCCGTATATCGTGCAGATGGGTAAGGCTTTGGGTGCAACGGTAATTGCCGCTACAGCCTTTGCCGAAGACAGCGACTTTCTCAAGCAGCTGGGCGCCGATCACATCATCCTTACTGAAGAACAGGACCTGGTCAGCCGTGTCAGCAAGCTGACTGATGGCCGCGGTGTCAATGTGGTGATGGATGCACTCGGCGGCCCACAAATGTGCCTGCTGGGCGACGCCATCGCGCCGCGTGGTCGACTGATCCTGTTTGATCTGCAAGGCGGCAACGAAACGCCATTCCCAGCCTGCGCGGCGTTCCAGAAGAACATCCAGTTCTTCGTGCATTGCATCGGCAACTTTACCGGTAAGGAAGAGCTGAATATTCCGCAAGATCAGGCTGCAGTGGCCAAGGCCGTGCAAGGCATCAATCAGCTGACCGCAGATGGTTTGCTTAAGCCGCTGGTCGACAAGGTGTTCAGCTTCGACGATGTAATCGAAGCGCATCGCTATATGGAAACCTGCCCAAGCCGTGGCCGTGTGTTGCTGGATCTCGGCAAGCAGTAGACGTAAGCCACATTATACGAAGCCCGGATAGGGCGAGAGCGGTGAATCCTGCGTGGTCTGGGTTCACCGCTTGGCACAAGATAGTTCGTATAATGTATATTATGTTAAATAGCATATGCGGAGGAAGATAAAGCCTGCCATCGTCGATAGCCCGGAGCTTGAGCCCTATCATCGACTGAGCTGCTCGCCTCACTGCCTCCGGTACGCAACTGCATTCAGTTGCTCTGGTCTACAAGGCAACAACCGATCAGTTTCCCTCTTCACCACTGCATAACACTCGCAGCTCAGCTGCTCGAGCCTGAGTCGGTCTATAACGCTGATATGCCCGCGGTAATACTCAATGATGCCCTGGCGTTGTAACTTGCCAGCAGCCTCAGTAATTCCTTCGCGGCGCACGCCTAGCATGTTGGCAATCAGCTCCTGAGTCATTTCAAGTTCGTTGCCGGGCAGTCGGTCTAGGGACAGTAACAACCAACGGCACAGCTGCTGCTCAATACAGTGATGGCGGTTACATGCTGCGGTTTGTGACATTTGGGTGATCAGTGTTTGCGTATACCGCAGCATTAGCTGCAGCAGTTCGCCGTGCCGGTTGTACTCATCCATAAAGCGGTAGCCTTGCAAGCGATAAGCATGCCCACTGCATTGCACAACCGCCCCACTGGACATGCTCCCTCCCCCCATAAACAGTGCGAGGCCGGCGACGCCTTCATTACCGACTACCGATATCTCGGCCGATGCGCCGCTCTCGGTCACACAGAGCATTGCAATAATTGCATCGGTAGGAAAATAGACATGGCGCACAGTATCGCCTGGCTCGTAGATAACCTTTCCCTGAGGCAGTTCCACCCATTCAATTCCACTGAACAAACGCTCTTGCACGTCCCTTGAAAGGGATGCCAAAAGAAGATTTTGTTGAGCGCTTTCGTGATCCATTTAGGCATTCCATGTCTTTAAAAAGGGTCGGTGAATGGAGAGAACTGAGCAAACAAAGCTCTACGCAGAACCAATAGCGCTATTTGCATCAGGGTTTAATCAACCTATCCACGGCTACCGGCGCCTCTAACTAAACGACTGCTGCGCGGCTCGCGGGGTTTGATCCAGTTTCTATCTGCATCAAGGTAATGACTCTCATCCACATAATATTTGGCTATGTGGGTTGGAAAACGTTCAACAAATAGTCGAAAGCCATTTTTCTGGATGCAGGTGTCCAGCCTGATAAGCCTTCGCTCAAACCGCTTTTTGCGATCCAGCACGTTAGTTAAATAACGGGAACATCCTCTGCTTTCATGACTCAACCCATAGTGCTGCCTGAAATACTCCAATAATCCTAAACACCCACCTGAATTCGGATAAGCGCCAATGAGCTTCAGTATGTGGATGCTGGTAATGGGCACCCTGTTGTTGATTCTCGGATTGGCCTCCGCCTTTCTGCGGCTGTTACCCGTTACCACTTCGACGTTGTACCTGACATTTGGCCTGGCAATTGGCCCGCTTGGCCTGGGTATCTGGCAGCAGGATTTATTGGATATTTCAGTTTGGTTAGAGCACCTGGCAGAAATTGCCGTGTTGATTTCGTTGTTTATCGGCGGGCTCAAACTACGCCTACCGTTTCGCGCACCTGAATGGCAAGCGGCCTGGCTGCTGGCTGGCCCGGTGCTCCTTGGCACCATTCTTAGTGTGACGCTAATTGCCCACTATTTATTCGGCCTGAGCTGGGGACTGTCGCTGCTAGTAGCCGCCATTCTCTCGCCTACCGATCCGGTGCTGGCCAGCT
>JBIHZW010000396.1:0-2729 GCA_044240245.1 Pseudomonas sp.
GCGGCAAGACCGGCCGCGTGTATGGCCACCTGATTGGCCTGTTGACCCTGATGAAAGGCCAGCCGCTGGCCTACAACAAGGACAACCAGGAAGACAAAGAACCGCTGTTCGACGCCGCCGACACCCTGCGCGACAGCCTGCGCGCCTTTGCCGACATGATCCCGGCGATCAAGCCCAAGCACGCGATCATGCGTGAAGCGGCGCTGCGCGGCTTCTCCACCGCCACCGATCTGGCCGACTACCTGGTACGCAAGGGCCTGCCGTTCCGTGACTGCCACGAAATCGTCGGCCATGCGGTGAAATACGGCGTCGAATCTGGCAAGGATCTGGCCGAGATGAGCCTGGACGAACTGCGACAGTTCAGCGAGCAGATCGAGCAGGACGTGTTTGCCGTGCTGACCCTGGAAGGCTCGGTCAATGCCCGCAACCATATCGGCGGCACCGCACCTAATCAGGTGCGCGCAGCTGTTGTGCGCGGCAAGGAACTGCTGGCGACGCGCTGATTGTCGACACACCAAGGGAAAGGGACGTCCCATGTTCGAGCTGTTGCTACGCGGCCTGTCTGTCCTGGCAGAGGTCGTACTGGAGCTGGTTTTCGGCTACCTCTTCTACGCCAGCGGCTGGCTGGTTCTGCGTCTACTGACGCTGGGCCGCTATCCGCGCCTGCCATTACGCGTGGCCGATCCGCTGGGCCCACGCAGCAGCGGGGTCAGCGCCTTCGGTATTTTCTGTGTGGTCGGCCTGCCGCTGGCTTTTCTGGTTTTTTCCTACGGATAAGTACCCATGCCCCTGCAAATCCGCACCGCCACTGTCGACGACACCGCGCAGATCCTGCGCTTTATCATCGACCTAGCCATCTACGAAAAAGCCGAGCACGAGGTGAAAACCGACGCCACCGGCATCCAGAACAGCTTGTTTGCCGCCAACAGCACCTCGCACGGGCTGATTTGCGAGCTGGACGGCGTGCCGGTTGGCTATGCCGTGTACTTCTTCAGCTACTCGACCTGGCTGGGCAAGCACGGCATCTACCTGGAAGACCTTTACGTCAGCCCTGAACATCGCAAGATCGGCGCAGGCAAGGCGTTACTAAGGCATCTGGCGC
The DNA here is from genome assembly GCA_044240245.1 of Pseudomonas sp. Lineage (GTDB taxonomy): Bacteria > Pseudomonadota > Gammaproteobacteria > Pseudomonadales > Pseudomonadaceae > Aquipseudomonas. Next base: position 1,103 of record JBIHZW010000396.1, read on the forward strand.
AACTCGCCGTCAGCAAAGGCTGCGGCCGCCTGGAATGGGGAGTACTGAACTGGAACACGCCAGCTATCGAGTTCTATGAGTCCTTCGGCGCCAAACCGCAAGAGGAATGGACCACCTACCGCCTTACCGGCCAAGCCCTGCTGGATTTTGCCCAGGATTGAACTGCCATTTACCGGAGTCGCGCATGAGCGAGCAAGAAGACGAAGATTTTGCCCAGGACACCCTGATCCAGGCCATCGAAAACCAGCTGGAAGCCGGCGAACCGGCCTTCGTCCAGGCAGTGCTGAACAAGCTGAGCCTGGTCGGCTATGAACGCGAAGAGATCATCGAGCTGATGGCCCTGGTGCTGGCCGATGAAATCGACGTCATGCTGCGCGATGACCGCCCCTTCGATCTCGCCCGCTACGAGCAGGGTCTGCGCGCCTTGCCCGAGCTGCCCGAACAGGCGTCGTAAACAACCCGGAAAAATTTACCCCACAGCACTCCAACTTCTGGCAGCATCAGGTCACAGCAGACTGCCTGGGGCTTCACTACACTGCCTTCGCAGGCTGCCTGTTGTTTCAGCCGATTTACCGCAGCGGGTGCTGCCGCCGCCGGCCGCAGCTCACTAAAACAAGAAGCTGGAGTACTTATGGCCTTTACCCCCGAACTGATTGCCGAACTGGAAATCCTCGCGCTGTACAACCTGGGCACCACTCAGGAAGGAATCAAGGTTCACCACACTGCCACTCCCTCGGCGATTGCCGCCGCCAAACGCCTGCATGCCAAAGGCCTGATCAACCAGCCAGACGGCGGTTATCTGACCAGCCTTGGCCTGGATGCCGCCGAACACGCGCAAGTTCTGCTGACCATTCTCAATGTGACCGAAGCGGCCTGAGAAGCGCCCTCAAGTCTCGCCAACTAGCGCGCGATCGAAACCGCTTCCAAGCCACCCTAGCCTGCGTTGCAGCGACTTCCTCAAGCTGCCCGCGACGCAGGCGATAACCCTGTATCCGCAGCCGTCCGCCAGCCACCTGGCAAGGCATGATCACGCACCGCCCTGCAGAGCCTGAGCATGAGTCGTACCGAGGAAATTCGCCCGGACATTGAAGACGGTATCGACCGCAAGGTACTGACGCAGCTGCGTGCGCGCTTCCTCAAACTCAACCAGGGCCGCCTGCAACGCGCCATGCAGGCGCTGTCGACGCGCCAGCAACTGGTGCTGAAGCTGTTGCCCCTGCTGTTTCACGTCAATCACCCGTTGCTGCCGGGCTACGTTTCCGGGCTGACTCCAGCCGGCCTCAGCGGCTTCGAGCCGGACGACGAACTGCTCTCCGAAGTGCAGCGCCTGACCCGCTCGTTCGCCTACAAACCCTATCGCGGCAAACAGGCGCTGCCGATCCATGGCCTGTTTCTGATGGGCAGCCTGGGCACCGTGGCCCAGGCCGAACAGAGCGACATGGACCTGTGGGTGTGCCACGCCAGCGATCTAAGCCAGCAACAGCTGCATGAGTTGAACAAGAAGTGCGCGCTGCTGGAAAGCTGGGCGGCCACCTTCGGCGCCGAGGCGCATTTCTTTCTCATCGATCCGGCGCGCTTCACCCAGGGTGAACGCGAGGCACAACTGACCTCGGATGACTGCGGCACC
>JBIHZW010000348.1:0-3494 GCA_044240245.1 Pseudomonas sp.
TCGTCTTCTTGGCCCATGGAGGCCCACACGTCTGTGCTTACCAGGTGCGCGCCAGCAACGGCGGCGCGTGGGTCACGCAGAATCTGCACACGCTCGCCGGCTGCAGCGAGGAATTTGGCATTCGGCTCATAACCCTCTGGGCAGGCCACGCGTAGCTGGAAGTCGAACTGGATGGCCGCTTCTATATAGGAGTTGCACATGTTGTTGCCGTCACCGATCCAGGCCACGGTCTTGCCTTTGATGCTGCCGCGGTGCTCCTGATAGGTCTGCATATCGGCCAGTAACTGGCAGGGGTGCAAGTCATCGGACAGGCCGTTGATCACCGCCACCCGCGAGTTAGCGGCGAATTCGGTCAGGGTGCTGTGGGCGAAGGTACGGATCATCACCGCATCGAGCATGCGCGACATAACGATGGCTGCATCGCCAATCGGCTCGCCACGGCCCAGCTGAGTGTCACGCGGCGAGAGGAATATGGCCTGGCCGCCGAGCTGGATCATGCCGGCTTCAAACGACAGGCGGGTGCGGGTCGAGGCCTTCTCGAAGATCATGCCCAGCACGCGATTCTTCAGCGGCTCGAACAGCACGCCGCGGTTACGCAAGTCCTTCAGCTCCATGCCGCGGCGGATCAGGCTCACCAGTTCGTCCGGTGTGCAATCCATCAGCGAGAGAAAGTGTCTTGCGCTCATCGTTAACTACCTTTTGACAGCTGGGCGCAGGTTCAATGGCCTAATTAAATAGAAGAAACGGCAGAACCTGCGGCTGGGGGGCCGCACTATGCGACGAAACGGGGAAGTCGCGATCTTATAAGCAAACGCCGATCAGGCGCAAATTGCCTGCGTTGATGCGGCGAACGGGGCAGGGCGGGTCGGCGTACGCTGAGCCGTATATCGGTTGACCTGATGCCGCGCAATTCACGTAGCGAACCCTGCTGGCGCAGGTCAGCACCAGCCGCCATAGTCATGCCTTTACGATATTCAGCGTGTTGACTTAGAACCTGTCGCGGATCTCGCGAGCTAGAGCAAAACAAGGCGAAAACGGCTGAGGAAGCGGAGTGTACTTTTGTATATGAGCATTCCTAGGCCGCTTTCAACGCAGTTTGGCCGACGCGCAGCAGATACGAACAGGTTCTTAAAACAAGAGGCAAGGCCATGACCAAGACCCTCCACCACCGTGCATGCCATCTCTGCGAGGCCATCTGTGGCCTGACCATTGAAACCGAAGTGCAGGACGACGGTTCAACGCAGATCCGCTCGATCAAGGGCGATGCCCAGGACAGCTTCAGTCGTGGTCATATCTGCCCCAAGGCAGTGGCCCTGCAGGACATCCAGAGCGATCCCGATCGCCTGCGTCAGCCCATGCGTCGGGTGGGCAATGAGTGGCAAGCCATCGACTGGGATGACGCCTTCGAACTGGTAGCCGAGCGCCTGAGCACGATCCAGGCGCGGCATGGGCAGAACGCCGTGGCGGTGTATCAGGGCAACCCGAGCGTGCATAACTACGGCCTGATGACCCACAGCAACTACTTCCTCGGCCAGCTGAAAACCCGTAACCGCTATTCGGCTACCTCGGTTGACCAGCTGCCGCATCACCTGACCAGCCACCTGATGTACGGCCATGGCCTGCTGATTCCGATTCCGGACATCGACCACACCGACTTTATGCTGATCCTTGGCGGCAACCCGCTGGCCTCCAACGGCAGCATCATGACCGTGCCAGATGTGGAAAAGCGCCTGAAGGCCATCCAGAAACGCGGCGGCAAGCTGGTGGTGGTTGACCCACGGCGCAGCGAAACGGCGGCGATTGCTGATCAGCATGTGTTCGTCCGTCCGGGCCAGGATGCTGCGCTGCTGTTCGGCCTGCTCAATACCCTGTTTGAGGAAAACCTCGGTCGCACCAGTCACCTGGCGATCGACGGGCTGGATGAGGTGCGCCAGGCGATTGCCGGCTTTACCGCCGAAGCCATGAGCGCTCGATGCGGCGTGCCAGCGCAGACGATTCGCCAGTTGGCGCGCGACTTTGCCGCTGCCGAGTCGGCGGTCTGCTACGGGCGCATGGGCGTCTCCACTCAGGCCTTCGGCACGCTGTGTCAGTGGTTGGTGCAGCTGATCAACCTGGTCAGCGGCAACCTCGATCGCGTCGGCGGCGTGCTCTGTACCGAGCCGGCCGTGGACCTGGTGGCCTCGACTTCCGGTGGGCATTTCAATCGCTGGCAGAGTCGCGTATCCGGCTTGCCGGAATACGGCGGCGAATTGCCGGTGTCGGCCCTGGCTGAGGAAATGCTCATCGAGGGCGAAGGGCAGGTGCGCGCGCTGGTCACAGTGGCTGGCAATCCGGTGCTGTCTACACCCAACGGCCGGCAGCTGGAACAGGCGCTGGATGGTCTGGAATTCATGCTCAGCATCGACTTCTACATCAACGAAACCACCCGTTATGCCGACCTGATCCTGCCGCCGACCGGGCCGCTGGAACACGATCACTACGACACCACCTTTAATGTGTTCGCGGTGCGCAATGTCACCCGCTTCAATGAGGCGGTGCTGGCCAAACCGGCGGGCGCACTGCATGACTGGGAAATCTTCGTCGGTCTGGCCAAGGCCTTTGCTGCCAAGACTGGCGTGGAGCTCAAGCCCACCATGGCACCTGAGCAGATGATCGACATGGGGCTGCGCTTTGGTACTTACGGCGACAAGTCGGAACATAAGCTGTCGTTGGCTGCGCTGCGTGAGCATCCACACGGGCTCGACCTGGGCGCGCTCAAGCCCAACCTGGGCGGTCGTCTTAAAACCGCCAACAAACAGATTCAGGCGGCGCCAGCGGTGATCATGGCCGACCTGCAGCGCTTTGCTGAACAGCCGACGGCCAAGGCGGATGAGCTGCTGCTGATCGGTCGGCGCCATGTGCGCAGCAATAACTCCTGGATGCACAACTACCACCGCCTGGTTAAAGGCAAGCCGCGCCATCAGCTGCTGATGCATCCGGTGGATCTGAGCCAGCGCGGGCTAACCGATGGCCAGCTGGTGCGCGTGCGCTCGCGGGTTGGGGTCATCGAAGTGGAAGTCGCCGCCAGTGAAGACATGATGACCGGTGTGGTCAGCCTGCCGCACGGCTGGGGGCATGCACGCCCAGGCGTGCAGATGAGCATCGCCAGCGAACAGCCAGGCGCCAGCGCGAATGACCTGACCGATGAGCGGCAACTCGACGCCTTGTCCGGCAATGCGGCGCTGAATGGTGTGCCGGTGCAGGTTGAGGCGGCCTGATCAGGCGATATTGGGCATAAGTAAAGTGGCAGGGAAGGCCGAGCATCACGCTCGGCTTTTCGTTACAATGCCGCCACCGTGCCGACCCGTGAGTCGGGAAGTTAAGTCCTGAGGTGCCCAATGGATATCATCGAAACTATCAAAGAACAGATCGGCAATAACACCGTTCTGCTGTACATGAAAGGCTCGCCGAACGCTCCACAGTGCGGCTTTTCCTCCAAAGCTGCGCAGGTTGTG
>JBIHZW010000012.1:0-25199 GCA_044240245.1 Pseudomonas sp.
CGTCGACATCCTGCAAAACCCGGAAATCCGCGCCAACCTGCCGAAGTACGCCAACTGGCCGACCTTCCCGCAGCTGTGGGTCGGCGGTGAGCTGGTTGGCGGTAGCGACATCATGGCGGAAATGTTCGACAAGGGTGAGCTGCAGACCCTGATCAAGGACGCCGTGCAGAAAGCCAGCGCTTAATTCGGCTGCACAGAAACAATAAACCCCGCCAAGTGCGGGGTTTGTTGTTTCTAGCGCGGTGTTTTGCGCTTATTCGTCCATCTGCGATTGCAGGTAATTCTGCAGGCCCACGGCCTCGATCAGGCTGAGCTGAGTTTCCAGCCAGTCGATATGATCTTCTTCCGAGCAGAGGATTTCTTCAAGCAGTTCGCGGCTGGCGTAGTCACCGATACTTTCGCAGTAGGCAATCGCCGCTTTCAGGTCGATATGCGCCTTGTGTTCGATCTTAAGGTCGCACTCAAGCATTTCCTTGGTGTTTTCACCGATCAGAATCTTGCCGAGGTCTTGCACGTTAGGCAGGCCTTCGAGGAAGAGGATGCGCTTGATCAGCTTGTCCGCATGCTTCATCTCGTCGATGGACTCGTGGTACTCATGCTCACCGAGTTTCTTCAGGCCCCAGTCCTCATACATGCGTGCGTGCAGGAAGTACTGGTTGATCGCGACCAGCTCGTTACCGAGGATCTTGTTCAGATGCTGGATGACCTTCTTGTCGCCTTTCATGTCTGCGTCTGCCTTGCAGGGGAGTTAGCGTTAAATTCTGGGCCGATGGTTTTCGACTGTCAAACCTAAGTATTTGAATTTAAAGTTAAAATTAATATGAATACGAATGCTTAAGTTCTGCGCTTTGGCGCTAAGGTATTGAATTTCAGGTATAAAAAATGGACGGGAGAGATTTTTAACGTCGCGTAGCGACGGCCCGTAGGGTGGCCGCTATGGATGGTCGGCCATAAAAAACCGGACTCTAGGTCCGGTTTTTTTATATCGCTAGATTCAGGCGGCGACAAAGTTCGCCGGATAGGCCATGGCGGCCTGGCTGTTCTGCACGTCGCTCAATGTTTCGCGTACCACTTGCTTGGCCAGGCAGGCGCATTTGCCGCATTGGCTGGCGACGCCGAGGGTGGCACGCACATCACGGTAGCTGCAGCAGCCTTCGTAGATGGCTTCGCGGATCTGACCGTCAGTAACACCTTCGCAGAGACACACGTACATGATTAAGGCTCGTGGCAGGGCAGTGGCTAATGCGACGGATACTAATGTTAATGAGAATGCTTGTCAAAACTGTGTGTGGTTGATTGCGGATTACCTGACAGGCGGTGACTTACGGCACCTGGCTGCGGGTGACGAGGTCATGGCCCGCACTGAGCAATCGCGGTAACGCAGTTTTTGCCGAGCCTTGCCGCACGGTTGCCAGGCGAGCGGCAATAGGCAGAACCCGCTTGCCGCTTGCTTGCCCACAGGCGGAAAGCGCTTGCCGCTTTGCCGCTTCTATTGCCGTATTTATAGATCAAACCATTGATAAATAAGTAAAAAATAATATGGCACAGGCATTGCTTATGGTCTTGCACGGAAAACAGCAACGGTAACCGGCAAAGGTTTCTGACCATGAGCATCAGTTTCGATCGGGCACTCGGCATACACGAACAGGCACTGGGCTTTCGCGCTCAGCGTGCCGAGGTGTTGGCTAACAACATCGCCAACGCCGACACGCCGCACTACAAGGCGCGTGATCTGCAGTTCGCCAGCGTGCTGGCTGAGCAAAGTGCTAAGAGCCAGCGTGGCCCGGTCAGCCTGAGTCGTACAGATAGCCAGCATATTCCTGCCGATGGCGTGATGGTTGGTGATGCCAATCTGGCGTATCGCACGCCGTTCCATCCTTCGATTGATCAGAACACCGTCGACCTGCAGATCGAGCAGTCCAATTACGCGGAAAACTCGGTGCAGTTCCAGGCCAGTTTCACTCTGCTCAACAGCAAATTCAAAGGGCTGGTCAGCGCCCTGCGCGGCGATTAATAGGAGCCTGATGCCATGTCACTAGCCAGTGTTTTCAACATCGCCGGAACCGGGATGAGCGCCCAGAGCACTCGCCTGAACACCATTTCCAGCAATATCGCCAACGCCGAGACCGTTTCCTCGAGCATCGATCAGACCTACCGCGCACGGCATCCGGTGTTCGCCACCATGTTCCAGTCGGCGCAGAACGGTGATCGCGGTTCGCTGTTTGCCGAGCAGGATGAAGCCGGTGTCGGCGTGCAGGTGCTGGGTGTGGTCGAGGATCAGAGCAGCCTGATGCCGCGCTATGAGCCGAACCATCCAGCGGCCGATGCCGGCGGCTATGTGTATTACCCCAACGTCAACGTGGTGGAGGAGATGGCCGACATGATTTCCGCCAGTCGGGCCTTCCAGACCAACGTTGAAATGATGAACACCGCCAAGCAGATGATGCAGCGCGTATTGACCCTGGGTCAGTAAGCCGTCGGATAAGGAGCGCAGACTTATGAGTACTGTTGGCGATGTCAGTGGTTCGGCACTGGATCAATACCAGATCAAGAACGAGACCAAGACGAACAAGGACCTGGGCAAGAATGAGTTTCTCAATTTGCTGGTGGCCCAGTTGAATAACCAGAACCCGCTGGAGCCGCAAGGCAATGGCGAGTTTATCGCCCAGCTGGCGCAGTTCAGCCAGGTTGAGGGGATCGAGAAGTTGAATACCAGCATGGGCTCGCTGCTCACCGGCTATCAGTCGTCCCAGGCGCTGCAGGCGTCCTCGCTGGTGGGGCGCAAGGTGATCATTCCGAGCGACAAAGCGGTGGTCGATACCAGCGAGAGCTTCAAGGCCAGCCTGGTACTCCCAGCCAGCAGCAGCAACGTCTACGTCAACATCTATGACAAGGCCGGTTCTGCCGTGGGTCGCGTCAATCTGGGTGAGCAGGCGGCCGGCAATGTCAGCTTTATCTGGGACGGCAAGGACTCCAGCGGCAATCTGTTGCCGCCCGGCACTTACAAATTCGAGGCGCAGGCCACCTACGCCGAAGGCACCAAGGGGCTTTACACCATGCTGCCGGCGAACGTCGACAGCGTCACCCTGGGCGGCAGCGAGTTGATGTTGAACCTGGCAGGGCTTGGCAGCGTGCCAATGTCGCAAGTCCAGGTGATCGGTCAGTAACTAACAGGTTTTAGTCGCCGGCTGTCCGGCAAAGGAGTCTTTCATGGCGTTCAATATCGGTCTTAGCGGTCTGCGTGCCGCCACCAGTGACCTCAACGTGACCGGCAACAACATCGCCAACGCCGGTACTGCCGGCTTCAAGCAGTCGCGTGCCGAGTTTGCCGATGTGTATGCGGCGTCCGTGTTGGGCTCGGGTGCCAACCCGCAGGGCAGTGGTGTGCTGCTGGGCGATGTGTCGCAGCTGTTCAATCAGGGCAATATCAACTACACGCAGAATGCCCTGGATCTGGCGATCAACGGCAATGGCTTCTTTCAGACCAGTAACAACGGTGAAGTGAGCTACACCCGTGCCGGTTACTTCGGTACTGATCGCGACGGTTTTCTGGTCAATAACTTCGGCTACAAGCTGCAGGGCTATGCGGTAGATGCCAATAACAACCTGCAAAATGGCGTGATCAGCGACCTGCAGATTGAGACGGCCAGCCAGGCGCCGCTGCCGACCAGCAACCTTGACCAGACCTTCAACCTCAACTCGACCAATACCGTGCCAACCACGGTGCCGTTCGATCCGAGCGACCCGACGTCCTACAACTCGTCGACCTCGACCAATATCTACGACACCCAGGGTAACTCCCACGTTTTCACCCAGTACTTCCTCAAGACCGGGCCGAATACCTGGCAGATGAACGTGTTGATTGATGGGCGCAACCCGGATGATCCGACCTTGACCACGCCGTCGTCGGTGGATCTTGAGTTCACCACGGCGGGTCAGCTGGATGTGGCAGCTTTGATCGCTTCGACTCCAACCGGTTTTGCCGTCGGCCCCGATGGCACCATTGACCTGACCACCTGGGTGCCTGCAGCGCCGGACACCTCGGTGCCGCCGATCTGGTCGGCCAACGGTGCCGATGCTAGCGCCACTGGGGTGAATATCGATCTGCGGCAGTCCACCCAGTTCGCCAGTTCCTTCGCGGTTAACAGTGTTAGTCAGGATGGCTACACCACAGGTCAACTGGCGGGGCTGGAGATCGATGACACCGGGGTGATCTTTGCCCGCTACACCAATGGGCAATCGAATGTTCAAGGGCAGGTGATTCTGGCCAGTTTCGCCAACGTGCAGGGGCTGACGCCGGTGGGCAAAACCGCCTGGGTGCAATCCTTTGCCTCAGGGGAGCCGGTGGTCGGTACGCCGCGCAGCGGCACGCTGGGCGCTCTGCAGTCCGGTGCGCTGGAGGACTCCAACGTTGAGCTGTCGGATCAGCTGGTTAACTTGATCGTGGCGCAGCGCAACTACCAGGCCAACGCCAAGACCATCGAAACCGAAAGCGCTGTGACGCAGACCATTATCAACCTGCGTTGATAAGTGTTGCCCGCGGCAGGCAAGTGCCTGTCGCGGGCGGCAAAAGTACGCCACGCTGGCATTTAAAGGGCTCCATTCGGGCCTTTTTTATTTTTTAAAATTCATATTTATCAATTGCTTGTGATTGTTTTTCGAGTGCTGGCACAACTATTGCTTTATAGATTGTATAGAGCAGCGGGGCGGCAAGCCCACTCGGAGAATAACCATGGACAAGATGCTGTACGTTTCCATGACTGGTGCCCACAACAACACCCTGGCCCAGCGTGCCCACGCCAACAACCTGGCAAACATCACCACCAATGGTTTTCGCCGGGATTTCGAGCAGGCGCGTTCCATGCCGATCTTTGGTGACAGTTATCCGTCGCGGGTCTACGCCATGAGCGAACGCCCTGGTACTGACTTCACCCCAGGTTCTCTGCAAGAAACCGGTCGTGATCTGGATGTGGCAGTTGGCGGCAAGGGCTGGCTGGCCGTACAGGCGCCGGACGGCACTGAAGCTTATGTGCGTACCGCCAGTCTGAACGTCGATGCTCTGGGTGTGTTGCGTACCGGCAACGGCTTGCCGGTGATGGGCAACGCCGGGCCGATTGCGGTACCTCCAGAGCAGAAAATCGAGATCGGCAAGGACGGCACCATCAGCATTCGCGCCTTGGGCGAGGCGCCCAACGTGCTGGCTGAGGTAGACCGTCTGAAGCTGGTCAACCCGGACCTCAAGCAGATGGAGAAGGGCACCGACGGGATGATTCGCTTCAAGGGCCAGGGCCCGGTGCAGGCAGACGCCAATATGGAAATCACCTCGGGCTTTCTTGAATCGAGCAACGTCAACGCCGTGGAAGAGATGACCGCGATCCTCTCGCTGTCCCGCCAATTCGAATTGCAAGTGAAGATGATGCGCACCGCCGAAGACAATTCGGCGGCCATGGCGCGCGTCTTGCAGATGACCTAATTATCAGCACGCGGCGTCGTTAAAACGGCGCCCGAGGAGAATCGATATGCTTCCGGCACTGTGGGTCAGCAAGACCGGTCTGTCCGCTCAGGATATGAACCTGACCACCATTTCCAACAACTTGGCCAACGTCTCGACCACGGGCTTCAAACGCGATCGCGCCGAGTTCGAGGACCTGCTGTACCAGATCCGTCGTCAGCCTGGCGGCCAGTCCAGCCAGGACAGCCAACTGCCGTCAGGCCTGCAGCTGGGTACCGGTGTGCGGGTGGTGGGTACGCAGAAAATCTTCACGGCCGGTAGCCTGCAAACCACCGAGCAACCGCTGGACATGGCGATCAACGGCCGGGGTTTCTTCCAGGTGTTGCTGCCTGATGGCACCGTCTCCTACAGTCGCGATGGTAGCTTTCACCTGAACTCCGATGGTCAGGTGGTGACTTCCAACGGTTATGCCCTGGAACCCGCCATCGTGCTGCCCAACGAGGTACGCACTTTTACCGTGGGTGAAGACGGCACCGTGTCGGTGACCACCACTGGTAACCCGCAGCCGCAGATCGTCGGCAACCTGCAGACCGCCGACTTCATCAACCCGGCGGGTCTGGAAGCGATCGGCAACAACCTGTTCCTGGAAACCGCTTCCAGCGGTGCGCCGCAGGTCGGTACGCCTGGCCTGAACGGCTTAGGCACCACGCTGCAGAACACCTTGGAAAATTCCAACGTCAGCGTGGTCGAGGAGCTGGTGAACATGATCACCACTCAGCGCGCCTATGAAATGAACTCCAAGGTCATTTCCACCGCTGACCAGATGCTCGGCTTTATTTCGCAGAATCTTTGATAAGTAGGCGGGTTAGTCGCGCTGCGGCTGGCTTGGCCCTGATAACAGCAAGGAATCGCTTGAACTGGCACTAGTGGCCCACGTTACACGCCACCCCAGGCAACGCATGAGGTAGTAGATATGAACCGGCTGATAATCATAAGTGCACTGCTTGGCCCCCTGGCTTTGAGTGGCTGCATGGCTCCCGCGCCTAAGCCGGATGATCCCTATTACGCTCCGGTGATGCCGCGTACTCCGCTGCCGGCTGCGCAGAACAATGGCTCGATCTATCAGGCCGGTTTCGAGAATGGCCTGTTCGGCGACCGCAAGGCCTACCGCGTGGGTGACATCATTACCATTACCCTGAATGAGCGCACCCAGGCCAGCAAGAACAGCAACAGCCAGATCAGCAAAGACAGCTCGGCCAACCTCGGTGTGCCCAATTTGTTCGGCATGGCCGTCTCGCCGAAAAACCCACTGGCAGGTCTTAGCGCATTGGGCATGACCAATGACAACCTCAGCCTGGAAGCCAGCTTTGACGCTACCCGTGAGAGCGAGGGTTCCGGCGCAGCCGGACAGAGCAACAGCCTGACTGGCTCGATTACCGTATCGGTGGCTGAAGTGATGCCCAACGGCGTTCTGCTGGTGCGCGGTGAAAAGTGGATGACCTTGAATACCGGCGATGAGTTGGTACGGATTGCCGGTCTGGTGCGCGCTGATGACATCGCCACTGACAACACCGTGTCCTCGACCCGGATTGCCGATGCGCGCATCACCTACTCGGGCACTGGCGCCTTTGCCGATGCTGCGCAGCCGGGCTGGATGAGTCGTTTCTTTCTTAGCCCAATGTGGCCGTTCTGAGGATGGCCACCATGACTCTTTCCAAGTACCTACTGGCTGCGGCCGCTCTGTTGCTGGCGTCGCTGGCTCAGGCCGAGCGGCTTAAAGACCTGGCCAGCATTCAGGGCGTGCGGACTAACCAGTTGATTGGCTACGGCCTGGTGGTTGGGCTCAACGGCAGCGGCGACCAGACCACGCAGACGCCGTTCACCGTGCAGACCTTCAACAATATGATGGCGCAGTTCGGCATCAAGGTGCCGCAAGGCGGCAACGTGCAGCTGAAGAACGTTGCCGCGGTGTCGATCCATGCGGATCTGCCGGCGTTTGCCAAGCCCGGGCAGACCATCGACATCACCGTGTCCTCCATCGGTAACGCCAAGAGTCTACGTGGCGGCAGCCTGCTGATGACGCCGCTCAAGGGTATCGACGGTAACGTTTACGCGATTGCCCAGGGCAACCTGGTGGTCGGCGGTTTTGACGCCGAAGGCGGCGACGGCTCGCGTATCACCGTCAACGTACCGTCGGCCGGACGCATTCCGGGTGGCGCGACGGTCGAGCGGCCAGTGCCAAGTGGCTTTGATCAGGGCAACACCCTGACGCTGAACCTCAATCGCCCGGATTTCACCACCGCGAAGAATATCGTCGACCATATCAACGAACTGCTTGGCCCAGGCGTCGCGCAGGCGGTGGATGGTGGCTCGATTCGTGTCAGTGCGCCGCTGGATCCGGGGCAGCGGGTGGACTACCTGTCGATTCTGGAAAACCTCGAAGTCGAGATCGGCCAGGCCGTGGCCAAGGTCATCATCAATTCGCGTACCGGCACCATCGTGATTGGTCAGAACGTGCGCGTACAACCTGCCGCAGTAACCCACGGCAGCCTGACCGTGACCATTACCGAAGACCCGATTGTCAGCCAGCCGGAAGCTTTGTCTGGTGGCCAGACGGCCGTGGTGCCGCGCTCGCGGGTAGAGGCAGACGAAGAAGCCAAGCCGATGTTCAAGTTCGGTCCGGGGACCACGCTGGATGAGATCGTCCGCGCGGTGAATCAGGTGGGCGCTTCGCCTTCCGACCTTATGGCCATCCTGGAGGCGCTGAAACAAGCCGGCGCTCTGCAGGCTGACCTGATCGTGATTTAAGGGAGCGCACGCTATGGACTCTCGCCTTTCAGCCGGTTTGCTCGGCGGCACCAGCACCGTCGACAGTGGTGCCTATAACGATCTCAATCGCCTCAACCAGTTCAAGGTCGGCGGCGACAGCGAAAAGAACATCAAGAAGGTGGCTCAGGAGTTCGAGTCGCTGTTTCTCAATGAAATGCTCAAGGCCATGCGCTCGGCCAACGAAGTGTTCGGTGAAGGCAACTTCATGAACAGCAACGAGAGCAAAACCTATCAGGACATGCATGACCAGCAGCTGTCGGTGACCATGTCCAATCACCAGAACGGTATCGGCCTGGCCGACGTGCTGGTGCGGCAGATGTCGAAGATCAAGGATGCCAGCAGCCGCCCTAATCCGTTTGCCCAGGTTGATGAGCCGGTGCCTAGTGCGCCGAGTAAACCAATGGCCAAGGTTGACGGCGCGCGTGACGACACCTCATTGATCAACCAGCGCCGTCTCTCTCTGCCGGGCAAGCTGACTGATCGTCTGTTGGCCGGCATCGTGCCATCGGCCACTGCCGCCGATGGCCAGCCATTGGCGCAGAACGACTGGATTCCCGCCAAGGCCTTTGCCGCACCCGCTGATACCGCGCTGGGCTTGAACGGCATGGACGCGATCACCGGTCGGCGGATTGCCCAGCCGCCACTGGCGCCAGGTAAAGCTGCGTTCGGCTCGAAGGATGAGTTTATTGCCGCCATGCTGCCGATGGCCGAGAAGGCCGCCGAGAAGATTGGCGTCGACCCGCGTTACCTAGTGGCCCAGGCCGCTCTGGAAACCGGTTGGGGCAAGTCGATCATTCGCCAGCAGGACGGCAGCAGCAGCCACAACCTGTTCGGCATCAAGACCCACAACACCTGGGAAGGCGACTCGGCGCGGGTGCTGACCACCGAGTTCAAGGGGGGCAAAGCAGTCAAGGAAGCGGCCTCGTTCCGCGCCTATGACTCCTTCGAGCACAGCTTTAACGATTTTGTGAGCTTCCTGCAGGGCAATGGCCGCTACGAGAAAGCTCTGGCTAGCACCGACAAACCCGAGCAGTTCGCCCGTGAATTGCAGAAAGCCGGTTATGCCACGGACCCACAGTACGCTCGCAAGATCGCCCAGATAGCGCGGCAGATGCAGACCTATCAAACAGTCGCGGCAGTCAGTACGCCGTCCACTAACGGATGATGAAACATGGCTGACTTACTCAGTATTGGCCTGTCCGGGCTGTCGGCGAACAAGACTTCGCTGGCAGTCACTGGCCACAACATCACCAACGTCAACACGCCGGGTTTCTCGCGCCAGGAGACTGTGCAGGCCACGCGTATTCCGCAGTTCAGCGGTGCGGGCTATATTGGCTCGGGCACCACGCTGGTCGATGTGCGGCGCATCTACAACGAGTTTCTCAATACCCAGGTGCGCAGCAGTACCGCGCTCAATAGCGATACCCAGAGCTACCTGGGGCAGATCAATCAGCTCGACTCATTGCTGGCCGGTAGTACCACCGGCGTCAATCCTGGGCTGCAGAAGGTTTTCGCTGCGCTGCAAACCGCTGCCGAAGACCCGGCCAATATTCCGGCACGGCAGCTGGCGTTGTCCGAAGCCGAGGGCTTGGCCAAACGCTTTAATACCGTGTACGACCGTCTGTACGAGCAGAACGCCTTTATCAACAAGCAACTGTCGGCGGTGACCGATCAGGTCAACCAGTTAGCCGGTTCGATTGCCGGTTACAACGAGGCCATTGCTGTGGCCGCGTCCAATGGCCAGCAGCCCAATGATTTGCTCGATGCTCGTGAGGAAGCGGTGCGCAAGCTGTCGACCTTTATCGGTGTGACGGTCGTTACCCAGGATGACAACAGCTACAACCTGTTTGTGGGCTCAGGCCAGCCGTTGGTGGTGGGCAGCCAGGCGTCGCGCCTGGAAGTGGTGCCGGGCTTGTCCGATCCGCTGCGCAGTGAGGTGCAATTTGTCAGCGGCAACTCGCGTCAGGGCATTACTTCGCTGATTACCGGCGGCGAGATGGGCGGGCTGATCCGCTACCGCGAAGATGTGCTGGATACCACGTTGAACTCGGTTGGGCGCCTGGCGCTGTCGGTTACCGATCAGGTCAACCGTCAGCTGGGCCAGGGCCTCGACCTCAATGGCCAATTTGGTAATGGCCTGTTTCGTGAGCTCAATGACCCTATTCTGATCGGCCAGCGCAGCCTGGCGCGTATCGGTAACAGCGATACCACCGCCAACCTCAATGTGCTGATCGAAGACACCACCCAGCTGACCACCAGCGACTATGAGGTGGAGTTCACCAGTGCGACTGAGTACACGGTGCGCCGTGTGTCCGATGGCAGCATGGTTGTGCCGCAATACGACGATGACGCCGACCCCTCTACGCCTTTAGTTCCGGCACCAGCGCCGTATGACATCACCAGTGCTACGCCGCTGATCTTCGATGGGTTTTCTCTGAACGTGGCCAGCGGCACCTTTGCCGCCGGTGACCGTTTGCGCATCATGCCAACCCGTAATGCCGGCGAATCCATCCGTGCGGATATGAAACGGCCGGAAGAGCTGGCCTTTGCCGCGCCGCTGAAATCGCAAACCAGCCCGGCAAATATCGGCACTGGGGTGATCAGCCAGCCGACCCTGCTGACTGAGATCGACATCTATGACCCGGTGGCCCAGGCCGATCTGGAAACCAGTCTGCGTAATGCGCCGCCGCTGCGCATCGTCATGGGCGCCGGCGGTGGGGCAACTCAGGGCTATGACGTCGTCGATATCAACGGCAACGTTATTGATACCGGGGTGATCGTGCCCGGGCAGAACAACACCCTGACCATCACCGTGCCCGCAACTGCCGGTCCGCCTGCGGTACCGGTGCCCTTCGATTACGAAGTGACCATCAGTGGCCGGCCGCAGGGTGGTGACAATTTTTCGGTTTCCTTCAACACCAATGGGGTGTCTGATAACCGTAACGCCTTGAAGCTGATTGATCTGCAGAACCGTACGACGATTGGCATCAACCCTTTGGCACCGGATACCACCGGCTCAAGTTTTACCGATGCCTATGGCGATTTGGTGGAACGGGTAGGCACCCTGACCAGCCAAGCGCGGGTCGATGGTGAGGCCACTGGCGCTATTCTCAAGCAGGCCACCGATAACCGTGATTCGATTTCAGCGGTCAACCTTGATGAAGAAGCGGCCAAATTGATTCAGTTCGAACAGTACTACCAGGCGTCGGCGCAGATCATTCAAGTTGCCCGCAGCCTGTTCGATACACTGATTAACACGTTCTGACGCGCCGTCTAGAACTTCGAGGTTAGTTTTATGGTTATGCGCATCTCTTCGATCCAGGCCTTTAATAACGGTGTCAGTGGCCTTGGGCGCAACTATTCCAACCTGATCCGCACCCAGGAGCAGATCAGCAGCGGTAACCGTATTCTTACTCCGGCCGATGACCCGGTAGCATCGGTGCGTCTGCTACAGCTCGAACAGCAACAGGCGATACTGGGTCAGTACAAGGAAAACCTCACCGCGGCGAAAAACAGCCTGACCCAAGAAGAAACCACCATCACCTCGGTGGTTAACGTGTTGCAGCGTATCCGTGAGTTGGCGGTGCAGGCCGGCGGCGGGGCACTGTCAGCCGATGACCGTAAATCGATTGCCAAGGAGCTGGGCGAGCGTGAAGGTGAGCTGCTTAACCTGATGAACAGTCGCAATGCCCGTGGCGAATACCTGTTCAGCGGCTTTCTTGGCAAAACCGAACCCTTTCTGCGTAACCCCGATGGCACCTATTCCTATCAGGGTGATGAAGGCCAGCGCAGCTTGCAGGTAGCCGGCTCAAGTAACGTGGCGATCAACGATAACGGCAAGCGCCTGTTTGAAGACGTAAGCAATGCCAATAGGGTTATCAATGCGCTTGGTGTCAATAACCCCGCTTTGCCGACACCGCCATTACCGGCCACAAACATTCCGGCGCTACCGACGGCAGATCAGCGGGTATTTATGTCGCCTGGTCTGGTGCAGGACAATCAGACCTTCAATAGTGATTTCCGAGCTGGCGAGCCTTATTCTCTGGCGTTTATCAGTGGCACTGAATTCCGTATTTATGACAGTGCTGGTGCTGACGTTACGTCCGAGGTGCCGGGTGGCGGTTTGATTGATCCCTTGGTCAGTGGCGGCAATACCATCAATTTCCGCGGCATGCGCTTCCAGTTGGATGTGGTGTTGCAGCCCGGGGACAACGAGCTGGATTTGGACAACCTGCTAGCTAATACCGCCACGCCGGGAACGCCGGGTATCAATACTCATAGTTTCACGCTGCAGTCGGCACCGACGGACTTTGCCGTCAATCGCTCATCAACCAATAACTCGGCTGCGATCGTCGCTCCAGCAGGCATCAGCAACCAGGCAACCTTCGATAGTCAGTTCCCGACGTCCGGTATCGTGCTGCGTTTTACCGATGACACCAACTACGAGGTCTACTCTCAGCCCGTAGGGCCCGGTAGTCCGGTACTCGCTACCGGTACGGTGGTTGGGCCTTATCCGGCAACATTCAGCGTATTTGGTGCCGACTTCACCCTGTCTGCCCCAGCAGCGGTTGCCGGCGGTGACGAGTTTGGCGTGCAGCCGCAGTTCCAGGAGCAGCGCAGCATCCTCAACACCATCAGCCGCCTGCGCCAGGCGCTTGAGTCGTCACCGACATCGCCGGCCGGTAACCTCGGTGTACGTAACGAGGTAGCGATTGCCCTGACCAACTTGGATAGCGGTTTGGGTAAGGTGCTGGAAGTGCAGACAGAAATCGGTGCACGGATGAACCTGATCGAAACCACCGAAATCGATAACGAAGACGTCACCCTGGTCAACAAGGCCGTGCAGGCAGACCTGCGTGAGCTGGATTACGCCGAAGCGCTGTCACGCTTGTCATTCCAGACCATCATTCTTGAAGCCGCGCAGCAGAGCTACGTGAAGATTGCCGGGTTGAATCTGTTTAATCAGTTGCGCTGATTCCTCCTCCGTAAGCGCACTATCCTTGTGCTTACTCCCGTACTGAGTTGGCTAGCATTTTGCAAATCCCCTCATCAGTACGGCCTTTGGCCAAATCATTGACGTTTTTCCTGGCGTCACCTGATGAGTTTTCGGGTGTCTTCGGTGCGTGCCGAGTACGAGGCTTTTATGGCGAATGATCTGCTGGTAATCAAAGAGCAGGCCTACCAGGCCTTTGCCGCTGGCGACCTTACTGGTGCGCTGGCGCTTCTTGAACAGGTCCGGCAGTCCATTGGGCTTTATGCCGAACTGGCCAATGATCTGGCCGTAATCCATTACAAGTTGGGCGATACACCGAGCGCCCTGCAGTTTTTTCGCCAGGCCCTTGCGCTGCAAGGTGAAAGCGATCATTTGGTCGCCAACAACCTGCTCGGCATTCTTGAGCAGCAGGGACAGCAAACAGAATTGCCGCCCTCGAAACCGGTGCAGCAACAACCGGTAGCCGCTGCTGTTTCGCAGAGCCGAGCCCCAGTGCTTTATCCCTGTCCTGTATGCAAGCAAGCGAATGTCACCTTTGCTGCGATTCCCGAATTCTATCGAGAGAACGCCCGGCGTCATGGCTTCGTGCATTACGGTCAGGGCGAGATGACAGCCCACGATAGTTACACCTGCACGCGTTGCGGTGCGACTGATCGCGAGCGTTTGTACGTCTATTGGATGGAACAGGAAGTGGCTGCCGGCCGTTTGCGCCAAGGTGCCAAGGTCATGCACTTCGCGCCGGAACAGGCGATGTCGCGGTTGATCCGTGGCAGCCGTTTTTTCGACTATGCAACCGCAGATTTAGTTATGAAGGGAGTGGACTATCAGGTTGATCTGATGGACATTCCGTTTGCTGACGACGCGTACGATTTCTTTATCTGCAGCCATGTACTCGAACATGTGGCCGATGACGGCAAGGCGATTCGTGAGCTGCGCCGTATCACCCGTGGTGGTGGCTACGGCATTCTAATGGCTCCAATCATCGCTGGTATCGAACACACTCTAGAAGACCCAAGCGTTAGCGATGACGCCGAACGTTGGCGTCTTTATGGGCAGAATGATCACGTACGGCTATACGCCCACGATGATTACGTGCGCAAAATCGAGGACAACGGTTTCAGCGTCGACCAGTACGGTATCGACTACTTCGGTGCCGAGGCGTACGCGGCAATGGGTCTGAAACCGAGCAGCATTCTCTATATTGCACGCGCATAACGGCATGATGGGATCGCCGGAAGGATGACCTAAGCTGTTGGTAGGCGGTCATCCGCGGACGGCGATCAATTTAATCGCAGCAGGTAGGGGTGAACTCCCGTGGAATCAGATTTCAAGGAATACCCGAAAAACCTAGCTCCCGATGACTTCTGGGGGCAGATCAAACGGTCGGTCAATGGCCAGCCGGTTTCGGAAGAGCAGATTCAACTGATAGTCGCGACCATCAAAAATGCGCTGGCCTTCCAGTCAGGTGACCGCCTGCTGGATCTGGCCTGCGGCAATGGCGCTCTATCGCGCTATTTCTTCGATGATTGCGCTGAAGTCTATGGTGTGGACTATTCCGAGGTGCTGATCGAGGTAGCCAAGCGTTATTTCGAACAGCTACCGCTACGACGTTTCGAGCTGGCCGACGTCGGCGAGTACATAACCGCCGAGACCGATCCGACGCGTTTTACTAAGGTGCTGTGCTATGGCAGCTTCCCATATTTCCCCGAGGCCACCGCGCGCCTGGTGTTGACCACTTTGTGCCGCGATTACAGCCAGGTCGAGCGGGTGTTTATCGGCAATCTGCCGGATCTCGAGCGTTATCAGGACTTCTACACCGATGGCCGTGACCATACCGCCGAACTCAAGCACCACGACTCGAAAATCGGCATCTGGCGTAGCGCCGAAGAGTTCTGCCAACTGGCTGCCGATTGCGGCTGGCAGGCGCATATCCAGCGTATGCCCAAGGGCTTCTACACGGCGCACTACCGCTATGACGCCCTGCTCGAACGCGCGCGCCCATGAGTGCCAAATCCAGTTGTGATGAGCTGGCGCTGTTCGGCGGCCAGCCACTGTTCGATCTGCCGCGCTCGACGTCGAGCCTGGTTCAGCCGGATTTCGAGCGTTTTCTGGAGTATTCGCGGACCTTTTACGAGGCTCATCAGCTCACCAACAATGGGCCGTTGGTGCAGCTGTTGGAGCGGCGCTTGGCAGAGTTCCATCAAACCAGTCACTGCGTCACTTTTTGCAGCGGCTTCTGGGCGCTGGTGTTGGCGATCAAATGCCTGGCGTTGCCGGGGCGTCGGGAAATCGTCATGCCCTCGCTGACCTATCGGCGCATGGCCGATGTGGCGGCCTGGGCCGACCTGGTGCCGCGCTTCTGTGAAGTCGATCCGCATACCCTGGGGCTGAGTGCCGACACTGTGCGCCCGCATTTGAACGAACAGACCGCGCTGATTCTCGGCGTGCATCCGATCATGAATTGCTGCGATGCAGTTGGGCTGGAGGCGCTGGCCGAGGAAAGCGGTATTCCGGTGTTTATCGATGCCGTTGAATCGGTTTATGAAACCTATGCCGGGCGCAAAGTCGGCAGCTTCGCTCGGGCCGAGTGTTTCTCGCTGCATGCCAGCAAGCTGCTCAATGGCTTCGAGGGCGGATACATCACCACCAACGACGCCGAGTTGGCGGCCAAACTGGTGCGCATGCGTGGTTTCGGTTTTTACACCCCGGATAACGTTCAGGAACTGGGCATGAACGCCAAACTCAACGAAGTGCATGCTGCCATGGCTCTGGCCGGGCTGGATGCTTTGGACGCGCAGGTGGCGCGCAATCGTGAGCGTTACTTGGCTTATCGTCGGGAGCTGGCGGGCGTGCCGGGCGTGCGCCTTGTCGAGTTTGACGAAAGCCAGCGGAGCGGCTTCAAGAACATTCTGATTGAGCTGCTCGACGATTGGCCGCTGCCCAGGGCGCAGACCCTGAGCCTGCTCAACGCCGAACGCATTCTCGCCCGCGCCTATTATTCGCCGGCGCTGCATCAGAAACCCACCGATTACCCGACCATCGGTGGCTCGCTGCCGGTGACCGAGCGGCTCGCCGAACGCTTTGTGCTGCTGCCTTGTGGCCATTTCGTCGACGAGCAGGACATCCAGGCCATCGTTGCCATGCTGGGCTTTCTCCATGCCCATGCCGCCGAACTGCGCCAGAGGATTGCCGTATGAGCGCCGTCGAACTCGCCATCCTTGGCGCCACGCCAGCGTTCGAGCAGCCGCTGCCGGTCGGTCAGCTGTATTTTCCCGAATGGTCCGCCTATGAAGCAGCCATGCGCGGCATCTTCGAGCGCCAGTACTACACCAACCAGGGACCGTTGACCCAGCAACTGGAGCAGGTGTTGCAGGAGCGTCTTGGCGTGCGTCACGCCATTTGCGTCACCAATGCCACCATCGGTCTGCTGATGGCCGCCGATGCCCTGGGCCTGCGAGGTAAGGTGATCACCCCAGCGTTCTCCTTTATCGCCACGTCGCAGTCGCTCACCTGGGCGGGGTTGGATCCGTTGTTCTGCGATGTCGATCCCTTGACCCATCAGCTCGATCCTGCTCGGGTGGAAGAGTTGCTGGAAGAAAACAACGTCAGCGCGATATTGGCAGTCAACCTGTGGGGCGATGTCTGCGCCCATGACCGGCTACTTCAGCTCGCCGAACGTCGCGGTGTGCCGCTCTATTACGATTCGGCCCATGCCTTTGGTTGCGCGGTGCAGGGCAGGGCGGTCGGCAACTTTGGCGCCCTTGAAGTGTTTTCCTTCCACGCCACCAAGGTGTTGAGCGCCGCCGAAGGCGGTTGCGTGTGCACCAATGATGATGATCTGGCTGCGCGCCTGCGCAATATCCGCAGCAGTTATGGCGCTGGGCACCCGGTATATGTCAGTCGTACCGCCAACGGCCGCATGTCCGAAGCGCAGGCGGCCATCGCTTTGCTCAGCCTCGATAATTTCGCTCAGACCCTCGAGCGCAACCGGCATATTTTCGCCGCCTATCGCGATGCTTTGGCCGGTTTGCGGGGTTTGCGCCTGATCGAACCGCAGGCGGTGAGCGCGACCAATTACCAATATGTGGTTTGCGAGATTGATGCCGAATGCTTTGGCCTCAGCCGTGATGAGCTACAGGCGGTGTTGCGCGCGGAAAACGTGTTGGCGCGGCGTTATTTCTACCCCGGCATCCACCGCTGCACGCCCTATGACGAGCGTTACCCGCAGGTGGCCGAGCGTCTGCCGGTAACCGAGGCGTTGTGTACCAAGGTGCTGCAGTTACCGATCGGCCAACCGATAGACGTGGCCGGTGCGCGGCGCATAGGTCAAATCGTCCGCACGGCTCAGGAACAAGCTGCCAGTGTTCGCCGCAATCTGGGAGGGCTGGCGTGAGACTGGGTATCATGCAGCCGTACTTCTTCCCGTACCTCGGTCACTTCGCGCTGATCGCCCATACCGAGCGCTGGGTCGTGTTCGATGTCAGCCAGTACACTCCCAAGTCCTGGATGAGTCGTAACCGCGTACTGCACCCCCAAACCGGTTGGAACTACATCAACGTACCTTTGGCCAACTCATCTATTGCCATTGCGACTCATGAGGCTCGTGTGCAGGACTTGCAAAAGACCCGCATCAGTGTGCTCGGCAAGCTGACCCACTACCGGCGTAAGGCACCGTTCTATGAACAGGTGGTGCAGTTGGTGAATCGTACCTTCGACGCGGTAGCGAGTGAGTCACTGGTCGAACTTAACGTACAGGGATTGGCGGCGGTATGCGCCTA
The DNA here is from genome assembly GCA_044240245.1 of Pseudomonas sp. Lineage (GTDB taxonomy): Bacteria > Pseudomonadota > Gammaproteobacteria > Pseudomonadales > Pseudomonadaceae > Aquipseudomonas. The sequence continues at coordinate 18,053 of JBIHZW010000012.1, forward strand.
TCTCGAGCTGCCGTTCGATTATTCGGTCTGTTCGGAGCTGGATTTGGAGCTGCAACATATCGACAGCCCCGGAGGTTGGGCGCCGGCGATCAGCCAGCAGCTGGGCGCTAGCTTCTATCTGAATCCGCCTGGCGGCCGTGACCTGTTCGATCCGCAGGATTTTGCCCGTAATGGTATCCAACTCGGCTTTATGCAATTCGACGAGTTCCGCTACGACACCGTGCCCTATACCTTCGAACCGGGGCTTTCGGTTCTCGATGTATTGATGTGGAACAGCCCGCAGAAAGTGCGCGAAGTGCTGAGCAGTCACTCCCATATTCTCGATGCTTGAAATGAATCGCCGTGGCGCTTGAGCCACCCGCATTGATTCACTAAGGAAAACGCACGTGAGCAACCAACCCCTCGTCAGTATCGTGATTCCCACCTTCAAGCCACGTCACTTCGAGGCGGCGCTGCTCAGTGCGCTAGCCCAGAGTTATCAACGATTGGAAATCTTGGTCAGCGACGACTGCCCGGACGAGAGTATCCAGCGCATTCTTGAGCGCCATCTCGGGCACAGCCGTCATCCGATCAGGGTAATTCGCAACCGGCCAGGCCTCGGTGGGCTGATGAACTACACCCAGTGTGTGGTTGAGGCTGAAGGTGAGTTCGTCAAATTCCTTAATGACGATGACATTCTGCTGAATGACTGCGTTGCGCGCATGGTCGAGGTCTTTCTCAACCATTCCGAAGTCAGCTTGGTGACTAGTCGGCGTTTGCTGATCGATGAATGCGGGCTACCCCTGGCGGACATGCCGGCCACCTGCAACCCCTTTGTCGAAGACAGTTTGATCCATGGTGAGGATCTCATCTCCTACCTGTCTGAAGGGCCCATGAACTTTATTGGTGAGCCCAGTACGGTGATGTTCCGCCGTGCGCACCTGGCAGACATCACACCAAACGTCTGTTGCCTTGGTGGCCAGACGGTGCGCGCCATCAATGACCTAGCCATGTATGTCAACGTGCTGCGTCATGGCGGCTTGGCGTATCTGTGTGAGCCGCTCTCCTGCTTCCGCAAGCATGCCGAGCAGCGCCAACAGCAGGGCGACATGCTGCCGTTGTGGCGCAAGGGTGTGCAGGTATTTGCCACGCAAATCCGCTCGATGGGGCTCTATCGTCCGCAGCCCGAAGGTCAGGTTCGTTGCCGTGCACTCGGGGATCAGGCTGCTGACTGGCATTTATTTGCTTTACGTCAGCGGCTGGCAGACGAGGCGGCGCGCTTACCCCAAACGCAGCCGGTGTTGGCTCCTACAGTGGTTGCCATGCCAGCCCCCCACTGTGACGCTGGCGGTGTTCCCATTGCCGTACCGGACAGGCCTGAATTGGCACGGTGGTTGGAAGCACGCTTGCCGACGCCTATACAGAATCAATTGGTTAATGACTATTTCTGCCAGCATGCTGGCGGTCCGCGTTTAGGTATTTTGATTCTTGACCTGCTGGGTGACACGCAGCAGCTAATGAAGACGATTCGTAGCTTGGGTCTTGAACAAGGGCTATACGCCACACTGAAGATCATTGCGCTGACTACTGCCGATGCGCCACTGACCAAGCCAGATGCCAAGTTGCACTTCGTTTCCGTCAGGCCGGATAACTACGTTGCTGCAATCAACGAGGTGGCGCGGACGGCTGATTTTGATTGGTTGATGCTGGTTGATGCTGGTGAAGAGTTCACCCCTAGCGGCCTGATGATGGCCGCTCTGGAGTTGGTAGATTCAGACGGTTGCCGGGCCATTTATGGTGATGAATTGCAGCGTACGGCAGATGGCGCGCTTGGTGCGGCCTTCCGTCCAGGTTTTAACCTGGACATGCTGCTCAGCTTCCCAACTGTTATGGCGCGCCACTGGCTATTCCGTCGTGAAATTTTCGTCGAGGCGGGTGGCTTCGATGCTCGATTCGCTAGCGCGCTGGAGTTCGAATTACTGTTGCGTTTGATTGAGCAGAGTGGGATGGCTGGGTTTGGTCACGTCGATGAGCCGTTATTGATAACCACTGCTCCCACATTGATCGACAGCGCTGACGAACAGGAGGCCTTGCTGGCACATCTGCAGCGGCGTGGTTATACCGAGGCACGGTTGCTGCATAGCCTTCCGGGGCGTTATCGCATCCGCTACGGCCATCGCGAGCAGCCGCTGGTTTCGATCATCGTGCCGACCAAGGATCAGTTGCCAATCTTGCAACGTTGCGTCGAGAGCTTGCTGGAAAAAACCGCTTACGCAAATTACGAGCTGCTGATTGTCGATAATGCCAGCGAAACGGCCGAAGCTCGTGCCTGGCTTGCCGGCGTGGAGCAGATGGGTGAAGAAAAAGTGCGGGTACTGCGTTACCCACACCCGTTTAACTACTCGGCCATCAACAATATGGCGGCCCGCGAAGCACGTGGCGAATATCTGGTGTTGCTGAATAATGACACAGCAATTATCAGCGAGACTTGGCTTGACGAGCTGCTCAACCATGCCCTGCGTCCTGAGGTCGGCATAACCGGCGCCAAGCTGCTTTATCCGGACGGTAAGATTCAACACGCCGGGGTGGTGCTGGGGCTGCGTGGGCCGGCCGATCATCCCTTTATTGGCGAGTCGATGAATGCCCCTGGCTATATGCAGCGGCTGGAAGTTGATCAGAATTACAGCGCAGTTACGGCTGCTTGCCTGATGATCCGTAAGTCTATCTATGAAGCGGTTGGTGGGCTCGATGAGCAGCGCTTTAAGGTGTCTTACAACGATGTCGATCTGTGCTTGAAGGTTCGTGAAACGGGCCACTTGATTGTGTGGACACCGCACTCGGTCGTCATGCACGAAGGCAGTGTGAGTCAGAAGCGTATTGAGCCGAAGGCTGCCGAAGCGAAGCGCAAACGCTTCGCTGACGAACAGGACGCTATGTATGAGAAGTGGCTGCCGGCCCTTGCTTGTGATCCTGCCTATAACCGCAATCTTTCGCTGAATGGTCGTGGCTTTGATCTTGAGCCGGATGTACAGCTGACCTGGCGTCCGCTTGTTTGGAAGCCTTTACCTGTTGTACTTGCGCATCCTGCTGATCCCTGGGGCTGCGGTAATTACCGGGTCATCCAGCCATTCAAGGTTTTGCGTGAGCAGGGCAAGGTAGACGGGATGCTGTCATACGGTCTTTTGCACGCAGTTGACCTGCAGCGTTATGACCCGGATGTACTGATTCTGCAGCGCCAGATTGGTGATGATCGGTTGGAGGCCATGCGCCGGGCTAAGGCGTTTTCTCGGGCTTTCACGGTCTATGAACTAGATGACTATCTGCCTAATCTGCCAATGAAAAGCGTGCATCGTGAACGTATGCCGAAGGATATTTTGCGTTCGTTGCGCCGGGGATTGAGCTATGTCGACCGCTTTGTGGTTTCTACCGATGCCATGGCGGAGGCATTTTCTGGTCTGCATGACGACATCGTCGTGGCCAGGAATTGCTTGCCTGAAGAGTGGTGGCGGGGGGTGTCGAGTCAGCGTCGACGTGGTCAGAAGCCTCGCGTCGGTTGGGCCGGTGGGATTAGTCATAGCGGCGATCTGAGTTTGATTGTCGATGTGGTCAAAGAACTGGCCAGCGAGGTTGATTGGGTATTTCTTGGCATGTGCCCCAAAGAAATTCGTCCCTATGTCAAAGAAAGCTTGGATGGCGTCGATATAGAGCTGTACCCGCAGGCGCTTGCACGCTTGGACCTTGACCTGGCCCTGGCACCGGTCGAACAAAACCTGTTCAACGAATGTAAAAGCAATTTGCGGCTTCTTGAATATGGTGCATGTGGCTTCCCCGTTATCTGTAGCGATGTGCGTTGTTATCAGGGAGACCTGCCTGTGACCAGGGTCAAAAACCGCTTTAAGGATTGGGTGGATGCGATTCGCATGCACATCAACGATCTTGATGCAGCTGCTGCGCAGGGGGATGAGTTACGTGTTCGGGTTCTGGGCGAGTGGATGCTCGACGGAAAAAATCTCGACCGCTGGCGTGAAGCTTGGCTGCCGAGTTAATTCGAAGGGCTCGAAAGAGTAAATGTTGTACGTCAACGGGGGCGAAGCCGCGTCGGCAACCCGTCAGGAAGGTTATTTGCTGGTGCTGTGTGAGCTAAGTGGTTGCTGGGGATAGAGAAAAAAATATCGCAGAATTCTCTAAAGCTCCGGCATGGGGTGCCGATAAAAATACCGAATGCGAACATTTTGGGCGCCTGAGTATGCAGGCCCATGCGTCGCACACATCAGGCACACAAATAAGCAAGGTCCTTCGGAGGAATACACCATGGCCCTGACAGTCAACACAAACGTTGCGTCCCTTAACACTCAACGTAACTTGAATAGCTCGTCCAAAGGTCTGGATACATCCCTCCAGCGCCTGTCTACTGGTTTCCGCATCAATAGCGCTAAAGACGATGCTGCTGGTCTACAGATTTCCAACCGTCTTACCAGCCAGATAAATGGTCTGAACGTTGCTACCCGAAACGCCAATGACGGTATTTCCTTGGCGCAGACAGCTGAAGGTGCTTTGCAGCAATCTACCGGCATCCTGCAGCGTATGCGCGATCTGGCCCTGCAAGCCGCCAACGGCTCTAACGGTGCGACTGAACGTGCAGCTCTGCAAGGTGAAGTGGCGCAGCTGCAGCAAGAGATGAACCGTATTGCCGATACCACCAGCTTTGGTGGTCGTAAGATTCTTGACGGCACCTTCGGCTCGCAGAGCTTCCAGGTGGGCGCCAATGCCTACGAAACTATCAACGTGTCGATTGGTTCTTCGGATGCTAGTCGTATCGGTATCAACCGCTATGATTCCAGCGGTATCGCTGCAACCAGCTCCAGTGGTGGCTTCGCTGCTCTGAGTTCAGGTGATCAGGGGTACCAGGGCACCAGCGGTACTATCGTCGGTAAACTGGGTACATCTGTCTTTACCTACAATACTGCCAGTGGCGGTGCAATCTCCGCACGCGATATCGCCAGCTCAATTAACAAGGTTTCAGACAGCACAGGCGTAACAGCCAACGCACGTAACCTGTCTCAAATGTCTGGTGTTTCCTCGGGTACCGTATCGTTCACTCTGTACGGTGCTAATGATAAGGCCGGTACTGGTGTAGCCATTTCGGCAAACGTTGCTGATGCCTCTGAACTTTCCAGCCTGGCGGATGCAATCAACAAGGAAACGGGTACTACTGGTATTGCTGCCAAGGCCAGTGGTGGGAGTCTTGAGCTCATCAGTGATCGCGGTGAAAGCATTGTCATTGAAAACTACACTGACAGCGCTGGCTCAGGCGGTTCTGCAGCCTTGTTTGCCTTTGGCTTTGATTATGATGATGGTGGTGAAGTCGCGACTAGCGGTTCCTTGTCTGCCGGTGGCGCGCGTACTGATGGCGGTGTACAGATTGAGGCTGCTGATGCCTTCTCTGTTACTGGTGTCGACGCTACCTTTGGCACTGCAGGCTTCAGTGAGCTGAACTCGGTCGCCAGTATCGATATCAGCACCACGGCAGGGGCTCAGAGTGCGCTGGGGATTGTCAATGGCGCGATATCCAACATTGATAGCCAGCGAGCCCAGTTAGGTGCGGTGCAGAACCGCTTCGAGAACACCATCTCGAACCTGCAGAACATCTCTGAGAACGCCTCGGCTGCCCGTAGCCGGATTCGTGACACTGACTTTGCTGCCGAAACATCGGAACTGACCAAAAATCAGATCCTGCAGCAGGCCGGTACTGCGATTTTGGCCCAGGCTAACCAGTTGCCACAGGCTGTACTCAGCCTGCTCGGTTAAGGGTAAAAGCGCTAGACTGCGGGGAGAAGGGCTCAGCTCTTCTCCCCGTTCCCTCATTCTGAGGAGAGAATTATGGACATTGGTTCTATTCAAAGTTCGCCTGGATCCACCGTTGTTGCTTCTAAAGCAGAGCGTGCGCCAAATGCTTCTGCCAAGGTTGTGGCCGATGCTGTTGAGAGTAAGCCTTCTGAGGATGCCGCAACCGGTAGTGCCACAAAGGTTGAAAGTGGTTCTGCAGCCTCTCGCGAAGAGGTCGAGGCAGCAGTTGCGACGATTCAGGACTTTGTCCAATCGGTTCGTCGTAGCCTGAATTTTTCCCTCGAAGAGGGCAGTGGACGTGTAGTGGTCAAGGTGACCGATGCAGGGTCGGGTGATGTGATCCGACAGATCCCTTCTGAAGAAGCACTGCAACTAGCAGAGAATCTTTCGGAGGTTCGTAGTTTGTTATTCAAAGCTGAGGCCTAGCCAACAGGGTTGGCACAGCTTTTGACTGTTAGCACCTATCTAGCGTGTTGCAGTCATTATTTTGGCGAGGTGAAGCATGGTCGGGATTACGGGCATTGGCTCAGGAATCAAAATCGACGAAATAGTCACAGCGATGGTTAATGCCGAAAGGGCTCCAAAAACCAATCAGCTAGACCGTCTCGAGAAGACCACTGTTGCGCGCATCTCGGCCATGGGTTCGCTAACCAGCGCCCTGAACACCTTCAAGACCGCCGTTGACTCGCTGAATAAGGCCTCCTTGTTCGAGTCGCGAACGGCGAGCTCTTCCAACACCAGTGCCCTTAAGGTTACTGCCGCAACCACTGCCCCAGCAGGCAGTTACAACGTTCAGGTCAAGCAGCTGGCGACCAGCAGCAAGGTGGCGCTGCAGTCGGTCACTGGTGGCAACACCGCTACATTCAATAGTGGTTCACTGACTATTTCTGCGGGTAGCTCGAGCTTCGGTGTCAACATTACCTCAGGCAATAACACCCTGGCCGGTATGCGTGATGCTATCAATGAGGCGGGCAAAAGCAGCGGTGTGAGTGCCACTATCATCACGGATGATTCAGGTTCGCGATTGGTGTTGAGCTCCACCAAGAGCGGTGCTGGAAATGATATCCAGATCGTGGCCAACGAAGATAATGTGACGACTGGAGCCAACGCGTTGACTTCTCAGGCGTTTACTCCGACCGTTGACCCCGGCAATGCCGATGCTTTCGTTAAGCCTGACTCCACTACGGGTGCTGGTGGTGTGATCACCAAGGCCCAGTCGGCCAAGATTTCCATTGATGGTCTGGAGTTGGTCCGCGACACCAACCGTATTGATGACGCTCTTGAGGGCGTAACGCTTGATCTCGCTGCGGCGCAGAGCTCT
>JBIHZW010000126.1:0-9655 GCA_044240245.1 Pseudomonas sp.
GATGATCTTGATACCGGCTGCTTCCAGGTCCACCACCTCGTCACGAATCGCCAGGGCCAGCTGGCGCGCCTGCTGCTCACGGGAGATATCGTCGCGCGGGAAGGACCACATCAGCATGGTCACCGGACCGGTCAGCATGCCCTTCATCACCTTCTTCGTTAGGGTTTGCGCATAACCAATCCAGGCAACGGTCATGGCCTTGGGGCGACTCAGATCTCCGTAGATCACCGCCGGTTTGACGCAGCGCGAGCCGTAGCTCTGCACCCAGCCGAAACGGGTAAAGGCATAGCCATCGAGCTGCTCGGCGAAGTACTCGACCATGTCGTTGCGCTCGGCTTCGCCGTGCACCAGCACATCCAGGCCGAGGTTTTCCTGCACCTCGACGGCATGGCGAATCTCGCTGTACATGGCCTCGGTGTAGTCGGCAGACGATAGCTTGCCGGCCTTGAACGACTGGCGCGCCAGGCGTATCTCAGCGGTCTGCGGGAAGGAGCCGATGGTGGTGGTCGGGAATGCCGGCAACTGCAGGCGCGCCCGCTGCTGCTCGATACGTGCAGCGAATGGCGACTGGCGCTGGCTATCGGCGGCGCTAATAGCTGCCAAACGCACCTGCACTGCCGGCTTGTGGATACGCGGCGACTGCGCGCGGCTGGCCTGCACGGCGCGGCTTGCAGCCAGTGCGGCCTGCACCTGAGCAGCCTGCGGGTTGTTAAGGGCTGCGGTCAGCAGCGCGACTTCTTCGCACTTCTGCACGGCAAAGGCCAGCCAGCTTTTCAACTCGGCATCGAGCTTGTCTTCACGACTCAGATCAACCGGGCTGTGCAACAGCGAGCAGCTTGGCGACACCCACAGGCGCTCGCCCAAACGCTCCTGAGCTTGCTGCAGGATATCCAGAATCTGGTGCAAATCAGTGCGCCAAACATTGCGGCCGTTGACCACGCCCAGCGACAGCACCTTGTAGGCCGGCAAACGGTCGAGGATGGTCGGGAACTGCTCAGGGGCACGCACCAGGTCGATATGCAGGCCATCCACCGGCAGGCTGGCGGCCAGGCCGAGGTTGTCTTCCAGGCCGGCGAAATAGGTGGCAATCAGCTTCTTGCCCGGCTCGCGCTGCAGCAGGTTATAGGCGCGCTCGAAGGCGTTCTTCCAGGCTTGCGGCAGGTCCAGCACCAGAATCGGCTCATCAATCTGCACCCACTCCACACCCTGAGCGGCCAGGCGCTGAAGGATTTCGCCGTAGACCGGCAGCAGCCGCTCAAGCAAATCGAGCTTATCGAACTCGCTGCCCTTGGCCTTGCCCAGCCACAGGTAGGTCAGCGGGCCAATCAGCACCGGTTTGACCTTGTGGCCCAGAGCGCATGCTTCTTCTACTTCATCGAACAGTTGTTCCCAGCTCAGCTGGAACTGCTGATCGGCGGTGAACTCGGGGACCAGGTAGTGGTAGTTGGTATCGAACCATTTGGTCATCTCTTGGGCATGAGCACCGCAGCAGGCGTTCTGGCTGACACCACGCGCCATGCCGAACAAGGTATCCAGGGTCGGCTTGCCGTTTGCCGGGCGGAAGCGCTCGGGGATTACGCCGAAGGTCAGTGAGTGGGTGAGCACCTGGTCGTACCAGGCAAAGTCGCCGACCGGCAGCAGGTCAAGTCCGGCGTCCTTCTGCAGCTGCCAGTGGGCGGCGCGCAGTTCACGCCCCACCGCCTGCAGCCCGGCTTCGTCCAGTTCGCCTTTCCAGTAGGCCTCCAGGGCTTTTTTCAGTTCGCGGTCGCGACCGATACGCGGAAAACCAAGGGAATGGGACAGGGCCATGTCAGAACGCTCCAGCAGATCAATAAGATGCTGGCTATTCTCGGCACCCTGCCTAAGTGAGACAAACTCAATCTATTCGCCTTGATCTATAGTTTCACTCATGTTCTGCTTGGCGCTGGAACGCCGACCTGCCAAACACCGAGGCCCGCCATGCTCGAATTGCGCCACCTGAAAACCCTGCATGCCCTGCGCGAAAGCGAAAGCCTGGTGGACGCCGCCGAGCGCCTGCACCTGACGCAATCAGCGCTGTCGCACCAGTTCAAGGAGCTGGAAGAGCGCCTGGGCATGCCGTTGTTTGTGCGCAAAACCAAGCCGGTGCGTTTTACCAGTGCCGGGCTGCGTCTGCTGCAGCTGAGCGATGCGGTATTGCCGCTGCTGCGCGGCGCCGAGCGTGACCTGGCGCGCCTGGCCGGTGGCACTGCCGGCCGCCTGCATATGGCCATCGAATGCCACAGCTGCTTCCAGTGGCTGATGCCGACCATCGACCAGTTCCGCGATGCCTGGCCGGAAGTCGAGTTGGACCTGGCCTCGGGCTTCTCCTTCGCTCCGCTGCCGGCCTTGGCCCGTGGCGATCTGGACCTGGTGGTGACCAGCGATCCGCTGGAGCTGGCCGGCATCACCTATGTGCCGCTGTTTACCTATGAGGCGATGCTGGCCGTGGCCAATCAGCACCCCCTGGCCAGCAAACCGTGCATCAAGCCACAGGACCTGGCCACGGAAACCCTGATCACCTACCCGGTGGAGCGTGATCGTCTGGATATCTTCACCCGCTTCCTCGAGCCGGCGGATGTCGAACCGGCGCAAGTGCGTACCTCCGAGCTGACGGTGATGATGATGCAACTGGTGGCCAGCGGCCGTGGCGTGTGCGGCCTGCCCAACTGGGCGCTGCACGAATACAGCTCGCGCGGTTATGTGACCGCCAAGCGCCTGGGCGAAAAGGGGCTGTTTGCCACCCTGTATGCCGCCATCCGCACCGATATGCTCGATGCGCCCTTTATGCGCGACTTCCTGCTGACGGCCAAAGACACCTCTTTTGCCAATCTGGAAGGGGTCAGCGTGGCGCGCAGCTAAGGCGAGTGTGCTTAGCTTGAATAACCCGCCGCCTGAATATCGAGCACCGCATGCGCCGTTTGCTCACCTCTCTGCTGCTCTGTGCCGGCCTCTGCCAGCCCGCACATAGCCAGGAACAGATCCGCATCGCCATCGGCGAATGGCCGCCCTTTATCGGTGAGGCGCTGCCGCACTATGGCGTGGTGCCGCAGCTGATCAACGAAGCCTTTGCCACCCAGGGCGTCAGCGTGGAATACGGCTTCTTCCCGTGGAAGCGCGCCTACACGGAGGTCAAACAGGGTCGCTGGCAAGCCTCGGCGATCTGGGGCCGTACGCCGGAGCGCGAGGCCGACTGCCTGTTTTCCGCGGTGGTCTATCGCGATGAAGTGGTGCTGTTCTACCGCCGCGACAAACCCATCAGCTGGGACGGCAGCCTGGCCGGGGCTGAGCAGCTCAACGGCCTGCGCATCGGCATTCCGCTGGGCTCGGCGAAGATGCCGGTGCTGGAGCAAGCCGAACAGCGCGGCTGGGTAGAGTACGAAGCCAGCGGAGATGAGCTGATCAACCTGCGCAAGCTGGCCGCCGGTCGCATCGATGCGGTGGATATCGTCAAAGGCTCGGGTAGCCATGTGCTCAGCCAGCTCAGCGCCAAGGAGCGGGCACGCCTGACCACCACGCAAACCTATGAAACCTGGGACTACCACCTGATCTTCTCCCGCCAGTTGCCCGAGAGCGAACGCCTGCAGCAACTGTTCGACCAGGGCCTGCGTGAGCTGAAAGACAGCGGCCGTTACGCGCAACTCTGGCAACAGTTCAACTCGCCCACCACCCCCTGAAACCCTGTCGGATCGAGCCCCGGCAAAGCCTGTTACATCTGCCTGCTTGTTCATCGTGACCAACAGTCATAGCATGACCACCGGTCACGACTTCCGATAAATGCCCATGCGCTACCAAGATCAGCTGTTCGAACAACGCGAGACTGCCCTCCTCGACGCCGCCCGTCAGCTGTTTGCCGAGCAGCCCTGGGACCGCGTGACCATTGCCGAAGTGGCGATTGCCGCCGGTATCGGCAAAGGCACGGTGTACAAGCACTTCCCTAGCAAGGAAGCGCTATATGCGCGCCTGGTGCTTGATCTGAGCCGCGCCAACCTGCTGGAACTGCGCGAGCTGCATGCCGCCAGCCCCGCGCAGGACGCCATGCGCCGGGTGATCCACCGCGCCTTCCAGCAGATGCTGGCCAACCCGATCCAGGCGCAGCTGTGTTTGCACTGCGACCGCCCGGAGTTTCAGGAGCGCCTGGAAACCCCGTACCGCCAGCAGTTCCTCGATATGGAGCGCGAATACCAGCTGTTCTTCGGCGACATGCTCGGCGTTGCCCTGAACAACCAGGCGCTAAGTCAAAGCGACTGCCAGAACCTGTTGTGGGGCGTCGAAGCCTGCGTCAACGGGGTAATGGCGCGCATCGCCTCCGGTGGCTTTGCTCACTGGGCCGAGCCGATTGCCCTGGATGAGTATTTCGCCCGCGTCACCGATTTCATCATTGCCGGCCTGCGCACCCAGGCCGCCGACTTGCTTGCTCAACCCCATCGCCACGAGTAGCCACCATGTTCAGTCAGTTGTCCAAACGCCCCTGGTTGATCGCCGTCGCCATCAGTCTGCTGCTCGTGCTCTGGCTGATCAGCGGTTCGCTGTTCAAGACTCAGGAAGCGGCCACGGCCGATGCGCCAGCAGAAAAAAAGAGCCTGACCAAGGTTGAAGTGCAATGGCTGGAAGCCAGCCCGATGCAGCGCCAGCATGTGGTGCAGGGGCAGATCGAAGCCTGGCGGCGGGTCGAACTGCGCTCGCAGATCAGCGGCACGGTGATTCGCCTGGATCAGGACAAGGGCAACCCGGTCAAGCAAGGCCAGCTGCTGCTCAGCCTGTCCACCGACAACCGCCCGGCCCAGGTGGCCAAGGGCGAGGCCGATGTACGCCAGCGCGCCGCCGATGCCAGCGCTGCCGAACGCCTGCGTGAACGCAACATGATTTCCGTCAACGAACTGATCCGCCTGCAGAGCGAGCTGGCCAAAGCCCGCGCCGAGCTGGACCTGGCGCGTATTCAGCTGAGCAATACGCAGATCAGCGCGCCCTTTGCCGGGGTGTATGACCAGCGCATGGTCGAGCTGGGCGACTTCGTCCAGCCTGGGCAGAGCCTATTGACCCTGGTGGACATCAGCCAGCTCAAGGTCAGCGCGCAGATCGCCCAGCAGGAAGTCACTCAACTGACCCTGGGCCAGAGCGTACGCGTCGAGTTGCTCGATGGCCGCGAACTGCAAGGCGAACTGCATTTTATCGCCGCCGCTGCCGACCCCGGCTCACGCAGCTTCCGTATCGAGGTTAAGGTCGCCAACCCGCAGGCTCTGCGTCTGGCGGGCGCCAGCGCGACCCTGCATGTACAGACCGGCGAAGCCCTGGCCCATCGCCTGTCGCCTGCCCTGCTGAGCTTGGATAAAGCCGGCCGGCATGGCGTCAAGTGGGTCAACGAGCAGCAGCAGGTGGAGTTCACCCCCGTGCAGCTGATCAGCGTCGACAACCAGGGCGCCTGGGTCAGCGGCCTACCAAACAAGGTGGCCTTGATCACTCTCGGCCAGGGCTTTGTCGAACCAGGGCAGCAGGTCATCAGCCAGCTGGCCAAAGGGGGTAGCTGATATGCATGGCCTGATCGCTGCGGCGCTGGATCGCAGCCGCACCAGCCTGTTGTTGCTGCTGTTTCTTATGCTCGGCGGCCTGGCGGCGTATTTCGCCATCCCCAAGGAAGCCAACCCGGATGTCAGCATCCCGATCATCTATGTTTCGGTAACCCTCGAAGGCATCAGCCCGGAAGACGCCGAACGCCTGCTGGTAAGGCCGCTGGAGCAGGAGCTGCGCAGCCTCGAAGGGGTCAAGGAAATGCGCTCCATGGCCAGCGAAGGCCATGCCTCGGTAACCATGGAGTTCGATGCCGGCTTCAACGCCAAACTGGCCCTGGCCGATGTGCGCGAGAAGGTCGATACCGCCCGCAGCAAGCTGCCGGAAGAAGCCGAGGAACCCACGGTCAATGAAGTCAACGTGGCGCTGTTTCCGGTGCTGTCGATTGGCCTGTCCGGGCCGATTGCCGAAACCGAACTGGTCTACATCGCCCGTCGCTTGAAGGAAAACGTCGAAGGCATCGCCGAAGTGCTCTCGGTGGAAATCGGCGGCGACCGTGAAGACCTGCTGGAAATCGTCGTCGACCCACAGGTGCTCGACAGCTACGGCATCGATTACAACGAGCTGTTCAACCTGGTCAGCCGTAACAACCGCCTGGTCGCTGCCGGCAGCCTGGACACCGGCGCCGGGCGCATGAGCATGAAAGTACCTGGGGTGATCGAAGACCTCGAAGACGTGCTGACCATGCCGATCAAGGTGGTCGGCAACAGCGTGGTGACCTTCGGCGACGTCGCCACCATTCACCGCACCTTCAAGGACCCCACCGGCTACGCGCGGATCAATGGCCAGCCGGCCGTAGTGCTGGAGGTGTCCAAACGCAGCGGCGCGAACATCATCGACACCATCGAGCAGGTCAAGGCGCTGATGGTCAAAGCCCAGCCGCTGCTGCCCGAAGGCCTCAAGGTCAGCTACATCATGGATCAGTCGCAGCAGGTGCAGAGCATGCTCAGCGACCTGCTCAACAACGTGATGACCGCCATCGTGCTGGTACTGATTCTGGTGGTTGCGAGCATGGGCATGCGCTCGGCGCTATTAGTTGGACTGACCATTCCGGGTGCCTTTCTCACGGGCATCCTGCTGATCTGGATGCTCGGTTTTACCCTGAATATCGTCGTACTGTTCAGCCTGATTCTGGTCGCCGGCATGCTGGTGGACGGCGCCATCGTGGTCTCAGAACTGGCCGACCGTTACCTGCACCAGGGGCAAACACCACGCCAGGCCTGGGCCAATGCCGCCATGCGGATGGCCTGGCCGGTCATCTCGTCCACCGCCACCACCCTGGTGGTGTTTCTGCCGCTGCTGTTCTGGCCCGGCGTGGTTGGCCAATTTATGAAGTACCTGCCAGCCACGGTGATCGTCTGCCTGCTGGCCTCTCTGGCCATGGCCCTGGTATTCCTGCCGGTACTTGGCGCCGTCACCGGTGGCCAACCGCTGCCGCAGCCGACTCAGCCAGGCCGAGCAGCCGTGGGTTATCGCCGCCTGCTCGGCGCCTTGCTGAAGCGCCCAGGGCTGACCCTGCTGGGCATTCTCGCGGTGATTGCGCTGATCTACACCGCCTATGGCCGTTTCAACCATGGCGTGGAATTCTTCCCCGAAGTCGAGCCGGAAAACGCACAGATCTGGCTGCGCGCCCGGGGCGACCTGTCGGTGCAGGAAAAAGACGCCCTGCTGCTGCAGGTGGAAAAACGTCTACTCGGCATGAGCGAGGTCAAGGCGCTGTACGCCCGCTCCCTGGCGCAACCGGATGGCCAGCTTGGTGCGGATGTGATCGGCACCCTGCAGTTCCAGTTTGTCGAATGGCATGAGCGGCGTTCGGCCGGCAAGATTCTCGAGGACATGAGCAGCCGTACTGCGGATATCCCCGGCATCGTCCTGGAATTCCGCAAACAGGAGGAAGGCCCGAGCAGCGGCAAGCCGGTGAAACTGCAGGTCAGCTCGCTGGACCCGGCCAAGGCCGATCTGTGGGTCGAGCAAGTGCGCGCCAATATGCAGCGCCTGGGCGGTTTCAAGGACATCGAGGATGACCGCGCCCTGCCGGGTATCGAATGGCGGGTCAAGGTCGACCGCGAGGCGGCCGCGCGTTTCGGCGCGGACGTGCTGAGCGTGGGCAATGCCGTGCAGATGGTCACCAACGGTCTGAAACTGGCCACCTACCGCCCGGAAGACGCCACCGACGAGGTGGATATCCGCGTGCGCCTGCCGGCCAACTGGCGCTCCCTCGATCAGCTCGGCCGCCTCACTCTGAACACCCCGGCCGGGCAGATCCCGCTGAGCAACTTCGTCTCGCTACAACAGGCGCCGAAGGTCGGCACCCTGCGCCGGGTCGACGGCAACCGCACCATCACCCTGCAAGCCGACATAGCCGAAGGCGCACGCCTGGACGAACGCCTGCAAGCCCTGCGTGAAGCCATGGGCGAGGTGTCCAGTGATGTTCAGGTGAAGTTCGCCGGTGAAGATGCCGACCAGCGCGAAGCGGCAACCTTCCTCGGCACTGCCTTTGCGGTGGCGATCTTCCTGATGTTTATCATCCTGGTGACTCAGTTCAACAGCATCTATCAGTCGCTGCTGGTGCTCTCAGCCATCGTGCTGTCCACCGCCGGGGTACTGATGGGCCTGCTGGTCAACGGCCAGTCGTTCGGCATCGTCATGGTCGGCATGGGCCTGATCGCCCTGGCGGGCATCGTGGTGAACAACAACATCATCCTGATCGACACCTACAACCAGCTGCGCCGCCAGGGTTTGGAGCCGCGTGAAGCGGCGCTGGAGACCGGCAGTCTGCGTCTGCGCCCGGTACTGCTGACCGCCGTGACCACGGTACTCGGCCTGGTGCCGATGGTGATCGGAGTTAACGTCGACCTGCTTACCCCAAGCCTGGGCTTTGGCGCGCCGTCGACCCAGTGGTGGACCCAGCTGTCCAGCGCAATTGCCGGCGGCCTGAGTTTCGCCACCGTACTTACTCTGCTGCTGACCCCCTGCCTGCTGGTGCTCGGCTCGCGCTTCGAACGTCGCCCGCCACCGCTGGAGACCTTCGACGACGACCTGCTCGACTTGCCGGAACACCTACTAGCCAGTGCCACCGGCAAGACCGAGCTGCAACGCACGCCATAAGCCGTTCGCCCAGGTCAGCAATGGCCTGGGCGCACGCCCTCCCCCAACGAAAGCCTGGATTGGCGGTTACGACTGGGTAGTCGGCGCAACAGCCCGTACACTCGGCGCACCATTGCCGAGGGCCGACCATGCGCACGCTTTATCAGTTTCCTATCTCCCACTACTGCGAAAAAACCCGCTGGCACCTGGATCACAAGGGCCTCGATTTTCAGGTCGACAACCTCTTTCCCGGTCTGCACCGGCTAAAGAGCAAGCGCCTGGCGGACATCGTCACCCTGCCGATCCTCAAGGATGGCGAGCAGGTGATCGGCGACTCCACACAAATCGCCCTTTATCTGGAACAGCGCTATCCAGAAAACCCGCTGCTGCCGGCCGACGCCGCGCAACGCGCCGAGGTACTGGAGCTGGAAGAGCAGTTCGACCGTCTGGGCGTGCACGTACGCCGTTGGCTGTATGGCCAGATCAAGCAGTGGGATTCGGTGATGCACGCCATGCTCAAGGTCTACCGGCCGCTGCTGGGCCTGCGCGATCTAATGAAGCCGGTGCTGATCAACGGTGTGCAGCGTCTGTATGGCGTGACCCCGCCGCGGGTGGCGAAATCCCAGGCCGAATTGCTCGAAGGCCTGGCGCTGATCGAGTCGCGCATCCACGGCGATCCATCACGCTATCTGGTGGGTGAGCAACTGACCCTGGCCGACATCAGCGCCGCCGCGCTGTTCGCCCCGCTGTTCACCCCAGCCGGCACGCCGTGGGAAAACATCGCCGGGCATGATGCAAAAACCCAGGCCTTTCTCGATGAACTGCACGCCCACCCGGCCGGCCAGTGGGTGATGCGCCGCTATGCCGAAGACCGTCAGCGCCGCAACTGATTGACCCGATTAAAGGATGAGCCCATGAACATCAGCGATATTCCCTTTGGTATCACCGACTGGAGCCAGATCGAGCGCAGCGAACATGCTGG
>JBIHZW010000397.1:0-2723 GCA_044240245.1 Pseudomonas sp.
CCCGGAAGTCTTTAACCTGCTGTTACAGGTCATGGATCACGGCACCCTGACCGATAACAACGGTCGCAAGGCTGACTTCCGCAACGTGATCGTAATCATGACCACTAACGCTGGTGCTGAAACAGCAGCGCGGGCATCCATCGGCTTCACCCATCAGGACCACTCGTCTGATGCCATGGAAGTGATCAAGAAGAGCTTCACGCCGGAGTTCCGCAACCGCCTGGATACCATTATCCAGTTCGGCCGCCTGAGCCACGAAGTGATCAAAAGCATCGTCGACAAGTTCCTTACCGAACTGCAGGCGCAGCTGGAGGACAAGCGCGTCACGCTGGAGGTCAGCGATGCAGCGCGGAGCTGGTTGGCAGAAAGCGGTTATGACGTGCAGATGGGAGCTCGGCCGATGGCGCGCCTGATCCAGGACAAGATCAAGCGTCCGCTGGCGGAGGAGATCCTGTTTGGTGAGCTGTCTGAGCACGGTGGTGTGGTGCATATCGATATCGAAAGTGGCGAGTTGACCTTCGATTTTGAAACCACGGCAGAAATGGCCTAGTCGCAGTTTTCCTGCGCGCACAAAAACGCCCGGCAATGCCGGGCGTTTTTACTGGAGCTTGGTGTAACAGATGCCAGGAAGCGAAGTTTCGCTGGCCTGTTAACGGGCGCGGTAAGTAATGCGGCCCTTGCTCAAGTCATAAGGCGTAAGCTCAACACGAACTTTGTCGCCAGTCAGAATGCGGATGTAATTTTTGCGCATCTTTCCGGAGATGTGCGCAGTAACGACGTGCCCATTTTCCAACTCCACACGGAACATGGTGTTGGGCAGGGTGTCGACGACAGTGCCTTCCATTTCGAAGCTGTCTTCTTTCGACATGCAGTAAAGCCCTCGGTATCCAATGAATGGCCCGGTGCAACTGGCGCCAGGCAAAAGCGGCGTGCATTGTGCCCGAAATTTGGGGTTTGCGCCAAGGGCTTCAGTTAAGGCTGACCCAGCGTTGATTGACGAACAGCTCAATCGGCCGGTATTGGGTCTTGTAACTCATCTTGCGGCAGTTCTTGATCCAGTAGCCTAGATAGACCGCATGCAGTCCCAAACGCGCCGCTTCGGCAATTTGCCAGAGGATGGCAAAGCGCCCGAGGCTACGCCGTTCCTCGCTCGGCTCATAAAAGGTGTAAACTGCGGAGAGGCCATTGGGCAGTACATCGGTCACGGCGATTGCCAGTAGACGGTTGTCATAGCGGAATTCATAGAAACGCGAAAAAGCCAGATCGCGCACCAGAAAGGTCGAAAATTGTTCGCGGTTGGGCGGGTACATATCGCCGTCGGCATGTCGCTGCTCAATGTAGCGCACGTACAGCGCGTAATACTCTTCAGTAAAGGCCGGGCGCACCAGGCGGACCTGAATGTCCTGATTACGCTTAAAAATGCGCCGTTGCTGGCGATTCGGGCTGAACTGCGCGGCAGGGATGCGCGCTGGTACGCAAGCTGTGCAGCGCTGACAATGCGGGCGATAGAGGTGGTCGCCGCTACGGCGAAAGCCCATTTCCGAAAGCTCAGCGTAAACATCCGCATCCATGGGCTGGCTGGGGTCGAGGAA
Source organism: Pseudomonas sp. (assembly GCA_044240245.1). GTDB lineage: Bacteria > Pseudomonadota > Gammaproteobacteria > Pseudomonadales > Pseudomonadaceae > Aquipseudomonas. The sequence continues at coordinate 1,593 of JBIHZW010000397.1, forward strand.
CAGGGTTGTGGCCTGCTCATCGGGCAGATAGCTGCAGGGATGCGGTTGAGTGGCGTAAAACTTCAGGCGGGCCAGCTCAGTCATGATCGACTCTCGGGATCGGTCTTGAATCAAGTGTAAGCCAGGCTGGCAAACTCGCCTAGGCGACCCAGTCGGCCTGGCTGGATTGATCAAGATGAGCACTCAGGTAGCCGGCGAACTCGCTTCGGGAAATCGCCTGCGCACCGAGACTGAGCAGGTGTTCGGTTGGCATCTGGCAGTCGATCAGCACAAAGCCCCAGTTCTTCAAGTGTTCGACCAGCGTGACAAAACCCACCTTGGAGGCGTTGTCCGCGCGACTGAACATCGACTCGCCAAAGAAAAGCTGCCCCATGGCCAGGCCATAGAGCCCACCAACCAGCTCGCTATCGCGCCAGACCTCAACCGAATGAGCAATACCGCGCCTGTGCAGTTCCAGGTAGGCGTCTTGCATAGGACTGGTGATCCAGGTTTCTGCTGCATAGCTGCGCGGCGCGGCGCAGGCGCGGATCACGTCAGCGAAAGCCTGATCAAAGGTCACCCGATAACGGCCCTGACGCAGCACCTTGGCAAGACTGCGCGAGATATGCAGCTTGTCAGGCAACAGTACGGTGCGCGGGTCCGGCGACCACCAGAGAATCGGCTGGCCATCCTGAAACCAGGGGAAGCAGCCGTGGCGATAAGCCTGGATCAAGCGCTCGGGTCGCAGATCGCCGCCTGCCGCCAGCAAACCATTGGGCTCGCGCAGGGCTTTATTGAGAGACGGGAAATCCAGTGAGTCGCGTTGCAGCCACGTCAGCATGTGCAGGGCCGGGATTGGACAGAGGAGGGCAGGGCGGACTGTGCCTCCGCCCTGGATGGATCAATTGTCGTCGAGAAATTTCTCGACATCCAGCGCGGCCATACAGCCGGCACCGGCAGAGGTGATGGCCTGGCGATAAACGTGGTCGGCCACGTCGCCTGCAGCAAACACACCTTCAATGCTGGTAGCGGTGGCATTGCCTTCATTGCCACCTTTGATCAGCAGATAGCCGTCGCGCATTTCCAGCTGGCCGTGGAACAGTTCGGTATTGGGCTTATGGCCAATAGCGATAAACACGCCAGCCAACGGCA
>JBIHZW010000127.1:0-9648 GCA_044240245.1 Pseudomonas sp.
GCCGACAAACAGCACCAGGCCGCGCTTCTCCATGATGGTCTTGAGCAGCACCTCGGGCAGCTTCAAGTCCTCGAACTTGGGGATTTCCATCTTGATATTGCGGCAGACCATGGAAACTTCATTGCGCTGCTTGAAGATATTGATACGAAAGCGCCCGACCCCGGCGATGGAAATGGCCAGGTTCATCTCCAGCTCGCGCTCGAAATCTTCGCGCTGCAGGCTGTCCATCACACCATCGGCAATCGCCGCCACCTCACCGGCCTTCATCGGTTCCTGGCTCAAGGCCTTGAGCACGCCATTGAACTTGGCGCAGGGCGGCGCTCCAGTAGACAGATACAGGTCGGAACCGTCCTGGCTGGAGAGAATTTTCAGCATTGCGGTGAGGTCCATGGCGAGCAGATCCATCAAGGTGAATGAAACGGACACAGACCCTAACAATAGGCCAGAATTTGCCGGCTTACGCCGCGCGATTCGTCAACGAACAGGCGCCATTCTGCTGGCGCACCCAGACTGGCACAATAGCGGGCCGAACAATCTGAGGAGTCCATCATGGCCAAGGCAATGTGCCGCCATATTCTGGTCAAAACCGAAGCAGAAGCCGCCGCGCTGAAAAAACGTATTGCCGCAGGCGAGGCGTTTGACGTGCTGGCGCGCAAGTACTCGACCTGTCCATCCGGCAAGAAAGGTGGCGACCTGGGTGAAGTGCGCCCAGGACAGATGGTGCGCGCCATTGATCAGGTGATCTTCAAAAAGCCGGTACGTGAAGTCCACGGCCCGGTGAAAAGCCAGTTTGGCTATCATCTGGTGCAGGTTTTCTACCGCGAGTAACACAGGAGCGTCCCCGGCATGACCATCGAGCAAATCGCCGCGGTCTGCCTGAGCCTGCCGGGTGCCCGTGAGGACATCAAATGGGGCGGCGTGCGGGTGTTCTCGGTGGCCGAGAGCAAGATGTTCGCCCTGTTCCACCTGGACAGCCGCGACGGTCTCGCTTTTAAAGTCGATGCCGACCTGTTTCTCGGCTATTGCGACCGCCCGGGCATCCGCCCTGCCCCTTATCTGGCCCGAGCACGCTGGATAAGCATGGCCGCGCCCTACCCGCTAAGTGATGGCGAACTGCGCGAACTGCTGACGCGCTCCCATCAGCTGGTGGTAGCCAAACTGCCCAAACGCCTGAAGCTGGCACTGTTGCTCGACCCACCAGCAGCGGATTCGTAACAGCCGCGTCATGCCGATGTAACCCTCGCCAAGCAGACTGCGCTGGCGCTGGTCTAGCCCACCCACCTTTCGATCATTCTCGCGTTTAACGGTGACTGGAAGACTGGCCATTCCCCTACCCGGAGGCCACCCCATGCATCGATGCCTGTTGCCACTGCTGTGTTTCAGTACGCTTGCCCTATCCGCCCCGACGTTTGCCCAGGCAAGCCCGGATGAGCAGTTCAAACTGCTAGCGCATAACGTGTTTCTGCTGCCCAGCAGCATCAAACCCGGCTGGGGCCAACAGCAGCGTGCGGCGTTGATCGCCGAGGCGGCGTATATCCAGGGCCAGGATGCGGTGATCCTCAACGAGCTGTTCGATAACCCGGCATCGACCATTCTGCTGAACGGTTTGCAAAGCCAATACCCGTTTCAGACGCCCGTGCTCGGCCGTAGCCGCACGGGCTGGGATGCGACGCTGGGCGCCTACTCGGACACCACCCCGGAAGATGGCGGCGTGGCCATCGTCAGCCGCTGGCCAATCGAGCAACGCGTGCAATATGTCTACAGCCAGGGCTGCGGGGCGGATTACCTGTCCAACAAGGGCTTCGTCTACGTCAAACTCAATCGTAACGGTCAGGCCGTGCATATCATCGGCACCCATGCGCAGGCGGCGGACACCGGTTGCCCAGATGGTAAAGGCACCGCTGTGCGAGCCAGCCAGTTTGATGAACTGCAGAACTTCATCAGTGCCCGAGGTATTGCCCTCGATCAGCTGGTGTTTATTGGCGGCGACTTCAACGTCATCAAGGGCAGCAGCGAGTACCACGACATGCTCGCCCGCCTGCAGGTCAACGCACCCGACAGCTATGCCGGCAGCGACACCACCTTTGATACCCTGCGCAACGGCATCGCCAACTACCAATACCCCAACCATGCCCCGGAGTACCTGGATTACATCTTCGTTTCGCGCAATCACCGGCAACTGTCGTTCTGGCACAACGTGGCCCTGGATACCCCAGCGCCACGTTGGACGGTCAACCTGGCAGGCGCGACCTGGCAATTTCAGGATTACTCCGATCACTCACCAGTGGCTGGCTTTACCCGCGCCGACAACACAACGCCAACCAGGGCCAGCAAACCGCAACAGAACCTCTACGGCGAGGTGGTTTTGCAAAGCACCACTACCGGTAAAACCCTGCGCGCCGGCAGCAGCAAAGCCAACGATTGGGTGAAGATCAACGGCAACGGGCTAGAGCCAGAAAGCCTGTTCAGTCTGCGCAACTGGTATCACCCGGAGAGTTTCTGCATACGCAATGGCGACTATATCGAGGTGGAATCACGTCGCCACCCCGGCTATTGGCTCAACTGGTGGCTGGGCGGTGGCGGCGGTAACTACGCCTATTACATGAAGGCAGGCGACTCATCCAACCAGTTGAGCATCGAGCTGCCCAACAACAGCGGCTGCCTCAAGGATGGCGACACCATTCGCCTGCGCGACCGCGACACCGTGCGCGGCAGTGATTACTACCTGCAGAATTGGGCTTCCGGCAGCTGGAAAGAGCACCTGTACCTGTGGAGCAGCTCAGCAGCCAATGCCGAACAGTTCCGCGTGCACTTCAAGCGCCCTGCGCACTACCCGGACTGGAGCAGCAAGCTGCACTACTGATCGACAAAAGGCGGCTGTAATAGCCGCCTTTTTCGTGACACCCCTCTATCGGCCGGAACCGGCTTAGCTGCCAATCACCCCGCCATCATTTTTGGTAATCAGCACCGCGGTCGAATGCGGCATTTGGGCATTCCCCAAGAATTCACGCAACAGCTGTGCGGTCTGCCGGTGTTACGCGAACGTTTTAATAAACGGCTGAGCGCTTGCCCGAATGGCTGCGGCGACCTGGGGGGCTTGCTCACAGAGCTCGGGAAAGCGCGCGAGCACCACTTCCTGAGCAGCCAACAAACGCAGAATGCGCGCCTTCGGCTGGTCGACATCACAGGTTTTAGCGAACTCCAGCAGCCCTTGGCGTGAAGCGAACAGCGACTTGTTGCCGAGCAGATCCAAAGCCAGCACATCGTCCGGGATATAGGCGGTGGTATTGACGATGTCATAGGCCGGCGCCAAGCGCGCATCACGTTGCGTTGGATCGGAATAGAGCAAGCCGAAGTTCTTAAGATGCGCATCACCATTGCCGACGATGCAGCTCAGGGCCACGCTGTCGAACAGCTGATCAAGCGAACTGCGCAGGTGCTCAGTCGGGCAATACAGGCGGATGGCTTTAGCAATGGCGGCGTAGCTTTTGCTGTACTTCTGCTCGGCAGACAAGCCCATCAACGCGGCCATATCTTCGAAACCGATAGGGTTGTGCTGCTCATCACGGTCAAAGCGGCGCATGACAAACAGCCTGGCGTTATCTGACAGGTAGAACTCTGGAGTGGGAATGCCGGCTTCTTGGGCAATCGACATGCAGAGAAACTCATTGATCGCCAGACCCGGAAACTCATCGCGGCCGCTCTTGATGATCAAGTCAGAGGTTTTTGCCGTGAATTTATGCGGCACAGACTCCACCTGCTCCGGCACCAGAACCTTGGGCTGAACCCCAGAAATGCCGGCGCGCAGAATGTAGCGGTCGACCAGATCGACAAAAATATCCTCGGCGCCATCCCAGGTGAGGATTTCCTCGAGGCGTTCACCGGGAAACTGCTGCCGCATCAACAATCTATCGACGGCCTGAGAGCTAACAAAGACCCGGCCAATAGGTGAGCTGCTGCCTGAGAGCGCCAGCAGCAGCATGGGGTCAACATTGACGGTCTTGGCCAGACGATTACGCAGCTGTTCCAGCACGTAACCTTCGGGAAGATTCATCTGGAAAATCGGGTGCAGCTCGCGGCGGCGATACTCATCCATACGCACGGGCATCAACAGGCTGATCGCGGCACGGGCAGTCGCTTGGTCGGTATAGCGGAAAATATAATCGTCGGCGCTAGTGAAAATTCGCCCGCTATCCCCTGCCGGCGTACTGACCTGCAATGGCGCGCTCATTCAAACACCCCCTGCACTTCTTCCAGCGTCGGCATGCTTGCAGGAACAACCGACAGCTCACAGCCCAGAGCACCCAGCACGCGGGCATAGGCCGTCATGCCCACAGAAATGCTGCCCTTTTCCACGGCAATGACTTTTTGCCGCGTAAGCCCGGCAATATCCGCCAGCCCGGCTTGAGTCAGCCCACGGTTAAGCCTCCGCTCGCGGATTTGCTGGCCTAAACGCTGTGTAAGAAGAAGATAGTCCATGTCACGTATACATAACCTTTATTGGTAAATGTAACGTATACGAAACTAAAGCTAAGATCAAATCGCCCACTCGGGGCGCATGTGCGCTGGATCAGCCCTGCACGCAGTAAGCCTGCTGTTATTCAAACGGCACAGTTGCTGCCGAGGTTGAAAGGCGCAGAGTTCTGATCAGCAGGCTGTGCAAGCTATCGACGGCTTTCGAGCCCTGGGAAGCGCGGCTTCGGTAAACGGCCACCTCCATGGGTTCCAGCGGGCCCAGGCCATGGTCACTGCCCAGTATCTCCAGGTGCGTCGGCGCGCTGCACTGGGTCAACACGGCGACAGCCAGGCCACTCTCAACTGCAGCAATCTGCCCCGCCAGGCTGGAGCTGTTGTACACCACCTTGTAGCGGCGGCCCTGCAAGGCCAGGGAGTTGATTGCGCTGCGCTTGGCGAGGCTGCTGTCTTCATAGACGGCGATAGGCAGCGGATCACGCCGCCACACCTGAAACTGCGCAGAACCAACCCAGACCATGGGCTCATGAAAAAGCAAAGTGCCGTGCCGCGGCTGATCTCGCGAAACCAATGCCAGATCCAGATCGCCGCGCTCAACGCGGGGGATTAGCGAAGTTGATTGCTCGCAGGCCAGCTCGATCTCGACCGCGCCATGCTGCGGCGCAAAACGCTTGAGCACCGGCGTAAGGTAGCGGGCGGCATAGTCATCCGGCACGCCAAGGCGAATCCGCCCAGTCAGCTCCTCACCCAGAAAGGCCGCTTGCGTCTCGGCATGCAGGTCGAGCATCCGTCTGGCATAACCCAGCAGCAATTGCCCCTCTGAGGTGAGTTGATGGTACCGCGGTCCGCGCATTAACAATTGGCAGCCAAGAGCAGCTTCAAGCTTCTTGAGCTGCATGCTCACCGCCGACTGGGAGCGATTGACCTCTGGGGCCGCGCCCGACAACGAGCCTGCATCGACGACGGCGACAAAGCATTTAAGCCAGTCAATCTGGATGTCTTGAACATTCATGGGGCAACTCATGCATTAGCTTATCGAATGGCTTGCTGCTGAATTATGCGTTTTTCTCCAGTTAGCGTCAGGTGCATAGTTCTGCCGTGCGTTAACTGGCTGCCCACTGACCAGTGAGGAAGCACCAGGCCATATCGGCGACAAACAGACTAGAAACGAAGCAGAGGCTGCAACATGTCGGACAGCACCACGCATTTGCATGAATTCAGTCGCCAGGATGTGTGGGCTGGCTTCAAGCAACTCGTCCCTCTTTCCATTTTTGTTATCGCCTTCGGCGCAGCTTTTGGCCTCGCGGCCGTACAGACCGGACTGGATAATCCTTCGGCTGTGCTGATGAGCACGCTGGTCTTCGCCGGTGCCTCACAGTTCGCCGCGCTGGAGCTGTGGGGCGTGCAAATCCCCCTGGTCCCGCTGGCCCTCACCGTATTTGCCATCAATGCGCGTCACCTGCTGATGGGCGCATCGCTCTATCCCTGGCTGCGCCATTTATCTCCGGCAAAGCGCTATGGCGTGATGCTGGTCGCTTCCGATGCCAACTGGGCCCTGTCCATACAGGCCTTCAATCGCGGTAAACCGGGCTTCGGCTTATTGCTGGGTGGCGGTCTTGCGCTGTGGTCATTCTGGATATTCGGCACCTGGCTGGGCATTTATTTTGGCGGTGCCATTCATGACCCCAAGAGTTTCGGCCTGGACATGGTAATGGGCTGCTTTCTGCTGGCGATGGCCGTGAGTGGCGAGAAGAATCTGCGGCTGTTGCTCATCTGGACAGTCGCCGCCGGTTCATCGCTGCTGGCCTACTGGTATCTGCCGGACAATAGCCATGTGGTTGTCGGCGCACTGGCAGGCGGCGTTCTGGGTGCTGTGTGGATGGAGAAGAAAAAATGAGCATTGCTACGACGGGTTTTGGCACGCTGATCATCATTTTGATCATGGCGGCCGTGACACTGGCGACCCGCTGGGGTGGCGTGTTCGTGATGTCGTATGTGCCGATCAGCTACAGGGTTCAGCAGTTCATCAGCGCGATGTCCGGCTCGGTGCTGGTGGCCATTCTTACCCCCCTGGCGATTGATGGGGATATGAGCGCGCGGCTGGCCTTGCTGACCACGGCAATCGTCATGCTACTGGTGAAGAAACCGCTGCCGGCGATCGCTGCAGGCATATTGGTCGCGGCTATCAGCAGGCAATTCTGAATACAGCAGCACGCTGAGGTAACCCTGCGCAAAGGCTGTACCTGGCAGCCCTGATCAACGACCATTGGCCGAAGGTTAAGCTTGCCTGCCCCGCCCCACAGCTATTCAAGGCCATGCCGTGTTCTCCTCTGAGCGTTTGAAAGGCATCGATGTATTCGTATGCGTCGCCGAACTCGGCAGCTTTGCCGCGGCGGCCGAACGTCTGAGCCTCACCAGTTCGGCTGTGAGCAAAGGCATCGCGCGCCTGGAAGCCCGCCTGGGTATACGCCTTTTCGAACGCACCACGCGCAGGCTGGCGTTGACGGATGCGGGCACGGCCTTCTACCGAACCTGCACGCGAGTGCTCGCCGACCTGGAAGAGTCGGAACTGGCACTGCATGCCGAGTTCTTCGAGCCTCGCGGGCGGATACGTATCGACTTACCGGCCTCCTACGGGCGCATGCACGTGTTGCCGGTGATTCTGCAGCTGGCCAAACAGCATCCACTGCTGATGCCGCATATCTCCTTTACGGATAGCTTTGTCGACCCGGCCGACCAGGGCATCGACATTCTGGTGCGCATCGGCGGTTCGGATATTTGGCCGGCCACCCTGGGCCACCACTACCTGGGCGCCGAGCGCCTGATCTACTGCGCCGCTCCCGAGTACCTGTCCAGGCGTGGTACGCCGGCAAGCGAAGCGGAACTTGAGCAACACGACTGCGTGCTCTACGGCCATAGCGATGGCCAGGTCAGCCCCTGGTACCGAGAAGGCCCTGATCCTGGCGACAAGAAGCGCCGAATCATGCCGGCGCGAATCGCTGTCGGCGATGGCGAGGGGGAAGTGCTGGCCGTCCTGGCGGGCTATGGCATTGCCCAGCTACCCACCTGGCTGGTGCAGGGACATCTGGATAGCGGAGCACTGGTCGAAGTGCTGCCGCAACTGGCCACCGACGGCCTGCCAATGAACCTGGTCTGGCTAAAGAAACGCGAGACGTTGCCCAAGGTCAGCGTCCTGCTGGAAGCGCTCGCGGCCTGCCTAGTTCCCGCAGGCCACAGTTTGCCTACGCAAACAGATAAGTGAATTCAGCTCAGCAATAGCCAGAAAAAACGCCAGCAATAGGAACCCAAAGAACCAATACCATGACGCCTTCCTTACTGAAGAGCAGCGTCATGAGTGCTATCGAATTACCCCGGCCACTGGTTTCTTCTGCTGGCAGCTCCACGCTGAGTATCACCATCCTGGCCATCTCGGCCTTTCTGATCGTGACCACAGAATTCCTGATTATCGGCCTGCTTCCCGCCCTGGCCCGTGACCTTGGCATTTCGATTGCCGCAGCCGGTCAACTGGTCACGCTGTTCGCCTTTACCGTCATGCTCTTTGGCCCACCGCTGACCGCCGCCCTCGCCCACCTGGACAGGAAGAAGCTGTTTATCGCGATCCTGCTGGTGTTCGCCTTCGCAAACGGCCTGGCGGCGCTGTCGTCAAACATCTGGGTGCTGGCAATCGCGCGTTTTATCCCGGCGCTGATGCTGCCGGTCTTCTGGGGCACCGCCAGTGAAACGGCAGCCCAATTGGCCGGCCCGGCAAAGAGCGGACAAGCAATTGCCCGAGTCTATCTGGGTATCACCGCCGCGCTCCTGCTGGGCATCCCCCTTGGCACACTGGCTGCCAACGGCCTCGGCTGGCGGGGAGCCTTCTGGCTGCTGGCGGGCCTGTCACTGGTGATGGCCGTTGCCATGACGATCTATATGCCCAAAGTCGCGCGAAGCCCTCGGGTCGATTTCCTCAAGCAAGCACGCATCTTCAAAGAGCCGCTGTTTCTGGCCAACGTCGCGTTGTCGATCATCATCTTCAGCGCCATGTTCGTTGCCTACACCTACCTGGCCGATATGCTCGAGCGCATCGCCGGTGTCGCCCCCGCGCATGTGGGTTGGTGGATGATGGGCTTCGGCGCCATAGGCCTGATTGGCAACTGGATTGGCGGCAAAGCAGTGGATCGCTCGCCACTCAAAGCCACGGCCATGTTCGTGGTGATGCTGGCGGCGGGCATGGCTGCCGTCACGCCCTTGGCGAACTCAGGTCTACTCGTCTGTGTTGCTTTAGCACTCTGGGGTATCGCCAATACAGCGCTTTATCCGATCTGTCAGGTGCGAGTCATGAACTCGGTGAGCCACTCCCAGGCACTTGCCGGGACGACCAACGTTTCTGCGGCCAACGCCGGGATAGGTATCGGCGCGATCATCGGCGGTTTGACCATCCAGACCGCAGGCATAGCCAGCGTTGGCTATGTAGCGGCGGCCGTTGCAGGTCTTGCGTTGCTGGTAATCCCGTTGGTGAGCCGCCTGGCAAGACCCAAATGATGTATTGGTTTTCCGTCTTTTCAGCACAGCGCTTGCGCCTTAGACAGGTCGAAGCTCAAACATCGTCCAGAAGCACAGCTCACTGTTAAACCCGTCGAATAGAAACTCCGCCTGTCCCATCTGCTGCCCTTTGTGGCCGTAAACCGCTACAATCGCGCCCCTTTCGCGCCCGTGCGCCCGTTTATCTGGACCAAGATTCGTGATCTCCACCGCCAACATCACCATGCAATTCGGGGCCAAGCCCCTGTTCGAGAACGTTTCCGTCAAGTTTGGCGGCGGCAACCGCTACGGCCTGATCGGGGCCAACGGCTGCGGCAAGTCGACCTTTATGAAGATTCTCGGCGGCGACCTGGAGTCGAGCGGTGGCCAGGTGATGCTGGAGCCGAACGTGCGCCTGGGTAAGCTGCGTCAGGATCAGTTCGCCTACGAAGAATTCAGCGTGATCGACACCGTGATCATGGGTCACGAAGAGCTGTGGAAGGTCAAAGCCGAGCGCGATCGTATCTACTCGCTGGCGGAAATGAGCGAAGAAGATGGCATGAAGGTCGGCGAACTTGAAGGTGAGTTCGCTGAAATGGACGGCTACACCGCCGAGTCCCGCGCCGGTGAGTTGCTGCTCGGCCTGGGTATTCC
>JBIHZW010000128.1:0-9639 GCA_044240245.1 Pseudomonas sp.
CGTTGCGGCAGCGGTACACCGCCTCCGGCAAACTGCTGACCAGGCCGCGGAAGCGACTCTCGCTCTTTTGCAGGGCGCGGGTGGTCTGGTGCAGATCGTTGATGTCGCTGGCGATGCCCAGGTAACCGCTGATCACGCCCTCGGCATCGCGCATGGCGCTGACGGTGAGGTTGACGATGCGCTGCTCGCCATTATTGCGCAGGTAGGTCCACTGGCGGGTTTCCGGCTCGCCCTGGTCGGGGAGGCGGGTAAACACCGCAAAACCGCTGACTTCAGTGCCGAGCTGCTGGCTCAGCTGCTGACCACGCTCCCGTATTTCCTCTGCCAGGTGAAACAGCGCCGGGCTGTGGAGGCCGATCACTTCTGCGCTGCGGTAGCCCAGCAGGCGCTCGGCGCCGGAGTTGAACAAGGTGATCAGGCCGCTGCAATCGGTGGTGATGATGGACACACCGGTCGCCGAATCAAGCACCGCCTGCAGAAAGCGCCGCGCTTCGCGGGTCTGTTCTTCATGGCGCATGCGCTCCAGGGTGGCGCCAACCCAGCGGGCGAACAGGCGCATGAATTCTTCGTCGGCATCGTCAAAGGGCGTAGCGTGCGCTTCGCTTGAGGCGAAACACAGGGTGCCGAAGCGCTTGCCTGCGACCCATATGCTGGTGCCTATATAGCTTTCCAGGGCGAACAGTGGGTAGCAGGGGTGAGCGGCATGTTCGCTTTGGCCCATGTTGGCAATGGCCAGCACATCGTTGCTGCGCAGGGTGATGCTGCAATAGGTGTCGCCGAGGGGGAAACACTGGCCGTCCTGCAAGGTGTCGGGTGGCGATACCTGGACCCTGACCCGGTAGGTGTCCGCGTCGATCTGACTGATGATGCCGATCGGCATGCCATAGAACTCGGCCCCTAGTTGCAGGGCCTGGCGCAGCTGCTCGTGGGTGCTCAGTTTGGGCAGCGCGGCAATCTCGTTGAGCGCGCGCAAGGCCGCCTGCTGGCGCTGCATGCGCTGCTGGGTCTGCGCGCGCTGGTTATCCCGGCGCAGGGCTTCGAGCAATTGGCCGAGGGTGGTCAGCAGCGGTTGCAGTTGGGTGGCAAATTGCTCGCTGTAGCCACCCTCGCGGTTGGCCAGGCCGAGCATGCCGAGCAGCTCGCCGTTGGCATGAATGGGCAGGCCGGCAAACGCCTGCAGCGCTGGGTGCCCTGGCGGCAAGCCGGCGCTTTGCGGGTGATTGCTTGGGTCGTTGCTGATCAGCACCTGGCCGCTGCGGATCACCTGGCCGAACAGGGTGTCGAGGTTGCGAAACTCCAGGCCCTGCGGCGCGTGGGTAGCATAGAAATCGCGGCTTTCGGCATCCCAGGCGATATTGCTGATGGCGAAGGTGCGCAGAAATGGCGCTCCGGCTTGGTCGTGGCGGATCTCGCCGACAAAGCCGAACTGACTGGCGCTGACCTCGAGAATGCGCCCGAGCAGGGTGTCGAAGGCCTCGCGCTGGTTATCCGCATTGATATAGGCCGCCTGCGTCTGGGTTATCAGCGCCAGTAGCTGGCGCGATTCCTCGGTTTGCTGGTGCTTGTGCTGCAGCTCGGCGTGGTGACGCCGCATGACTCTCTGGCTGCTGTGGCGGGTGGCCTGCAGCAGGGCCAGCAGCAGCGCTTCGGCAGCGAGCCAGGCCAGCAGCCACTTGACCACCAGCCAGCGTTTGTCGCGCTGGTGCAGGCTGTACAGCGCAGTGATATCGCGCCAGGTCAGGGCCAGCACTGGGCGGGCCACGCCAGTGTTGGGCTGATAGCCGTTCAGGCTCATCTGGTTGAGCAGGTAGGTGTGGCCCTGATCGTCGAGCAGTTTGAAGGTGTTGCCCGCCGTGGGCGGCGGCAGGAGGTTTTGTGCCTGCCAGTGCTGCACCTGCACCTGGGAAAACCCGGCAAGATGCCAGTAATCGCTATCTGCAACGGGGGCACGCAGCGCCTCGCCACTGCCGTTGGGTGCTTGTATCGAGCGCTTGAGCAGCAGGGCTACTCCCGCCTCCAGTTCGCGGTCCAGCTGTTGCAGGTTGCCCAGCACATCGAGGCTGACCTCCAGCGCGCCGACGTTGAGCCGGCCCTCAAGGTTGTCGATCTGCAGCGGTACGATGGCGCGCATGCTGAGCTTTTCGCCATCCACCGCCAGGCCGACGCTGGCCTTGGACTGCTGCAGGCTGTCGAGCAGCATGGGCCGTTGCGCAGCGGGGAAGTCGGCAAACCACTGCGGCTCATGCACCCGCAGCAACACCTCGGCCTTAGGCGCCCGATGGATATACAGGGCGAATGGGCGAATGCCTTGCAGGTTGCGCCAGCGCGGGGCGAGGCGGGTGTATAGCTGGTTGCGGATGATGGCCAGACTTTGCGTATCTACGGGTTCAGTGCTCTGCAGCGCATGAGCCTGGCGCACCAGCTCGACCAGCCAGGCGTCGGCGGCGATGGTCTCGGCCAGCAGCTGCGCCTGTTGCTGCAACTCCTGCTGGCTGTTGCGCAGCGTCAGGCTTTGCAGCTCATGCTGCTTGGCGATTTGCAGGTTCCACAGGGTTTCGCGCTCGTTCAGGGCAAAGCCGCCGAGCACACTAAAGAAGATCGCCAGCCCCAGGCTGCCGAGGCCGACGACCCAGTGGATCGTGCTGGGCATAAGCCGCCTAAGCATTCATCAGCTCCATCACCCGGCTATGCACCCAGAACACCATTCAGGTCAGCCCCGCCAGCCGGCGCAGGCGCGCCAGTTCAGGATCATCGGCTGCACTGCTGAGTTCGCAGGCGGCCAGACGCATCAGGATATTCTCGCGTTTGACGTTATTGCTCGGCAGGCCGTAGCACGCGCCGATCAGCTCACGCAGGTGCATCGGCAATTGCCACTGCGCCTTGATGCTGATGGCAAAGGGGCCGCTGAACTGGTCGATGGCCTGCATCACCTGGGCCTCGCTGAAGCTCTGCCCACTGTCCTGCCACGCCTGGGCCAGGTACAGCACGCACAGCTCGCCCATGCGGTGCAGCAGGGCTGCGCTGTGGAAGGGCGCAGGGTCCATGGCGCATTGGCGGGCGAGGCTGGTGCTGCGTTCGATCAGCAACTCGGTGCTGTCCAGGTGCGCCTGGGCAAACATCCGTAGCAGGGCGTTATCCAGCGCGCTGCATTGGCGCAGGGCCAGGCCCATGGCCAGATTCAGGCTATTGGTGGCGCCCAGCTTCTGCAGCGCTTCGAGCAGGCTGGTGCAGGGCTTGCCGGCCTGGTTGTAGGCGCTGCTGTTGGCCACCGCGAGCAGGCGCGCGCTGAGCGCGGGGTCGTGTCGCCATTCGCTGGCCAGCTCGCGCAGATCAATCTGCTCGCCTTTGAAACTCTGTAGCAATCGATCACGCACATGCGCCTTGAGCGGTAGTTGCAAGGCGCTGCTGGGCAGGCCGCGCAGGTGATCGAGCAGGTCGAGCTGGGTATCGCTGATCGGGCGTTGTTGCTCGCCGTTGTCTGCGGGCAGCAGGGTTTCCAGGCTGGCGGCGACATGCGCGGCTTGAAACGGCTTGCTGATAAAGGAGCTGATCTTCAACGCACGCACGGCCATTACGCTGGCGCGGTCGGAACGGCCGGTGATCACCACCAGCGGCGTGCTGCTGTTGTCGCGGCGCACCTGCTCAAGCAGCAGGGTGCCGGGGCCGTCCGGCAGATTCCAGTCACAGATAACCATATCGGCCGGGCGCTGCTGCCATTCGCGCAGGGCGGCGCTGACGCTGTCCAGGCACACCACCTGACAGGCGGGGCGTAGGCTGAGGACGATCTGCTTGAGCAGATCGGCGATCCAGCTGTCGTCCTCAAGAATCATTACACGCATGCTTTCTGCCTTAGTCTGTCGTCGCGACGCTTAGTGCCAAGTGTGTGGCCAGCTGTTCTGCCGGTTGCGGACGCCCAAAATAGTAGCCCTGGGCGTGGTCGCAGCCGAGTTGCCGAAGCAATTCGACCTGTTCGGGTTGTTCAATGCCCTCGGCCAGCACTTTAAGCCCCATGCTGTGGCCAAGGGCAATAACCGCGCGGGTGATTGCCACATCGTCCTGATCATGCGGCAGGCCGCTGACAAAGCTCTGGTCGAGCTTGAGTTTGTGCACCGGCAGACGCTTGAGGCGCGCCAGGGAGCTGTAGCCAGTGCCGAAGTCATCAATCGCCAGGCGAATGCCGAGGGCGCGCAGGCGTTGCAGCAAGGCCAGTGCGGCGTCGGGGTTATCCATCACCGCGCTTTCGGTGACTTCCAGCTCCAGATGCGCGGGGTCGAGGCCGGTATTGCGCAGCACCTCGGCCACTTTCAGGTCCAGCTCGCCGCGGCTGAACAGGCGGCTGGAAACATTCACTGCGACAAATTTCAGCCGATGCCCGGCAATTTGCCAGGCGACCATCTGCCGGCAGCTTTGCTCCAGCACCCAGGCATCAATAGCGCCGATCAGCCCGGTTTCTTCGGCAATCGGGATAAATTCACCGGGCGGGACCAGCCCGCGTTGCGGGTGCTGCCAGCGCACCAGAGCTTCGACGCCGATCATTTCCTGGCTGCCCAGGCAGATCAGCGGTTGGTAGTAGACGCGCAGTTCCTGTTGATCCAGAGCATGGCGCAGGGCGCTGGCCAGTTCGACGCGCTGGCGGGCGTGTTCGGTCAGCTCCTGGCTGTAGAACGCGTAGTTTTCGCGGCCGCTGCTCTTGGCCTTGAACAGCGCTGAATCAGCGTTGCGCAGCACCTGGCCGACATCCACGGCCTCAGCGGGGTAGAGGCTGATGCCAATGCTGGCGGTGACGAACAGCTCCTGCTGGTTGATTTTGAAGGCCTGGGTCAGGCACGCCTGCAGGCGCTGCGCAATCACTGCCGCCTGTTCGGCGCTGCTGCAGCTTTCATCGAGCAGGCCGAACTCATCGCCGCCCAGGCGCGCCAGGGTCATGCGTTTGCCGAGCTGCTGGCTGAGGCGCTCGCCGACCTCCTTGAGCAGCAGGTCACCAATGTTGTGGCCGAGGCTTTCATTGATGTGCTTGAAGTGGTCGAGGTCGATCAACAGCACCGCGCCGCCTTGTTCATCAATTTTTGCGCGCTCGAGGGCACGCTCGACGCGTTCGGTAAACAGCAGACGGTTGGGCAGGTTGCTCAGCGGGTCGTGGTGCGCCAGGTAATCCAGCTCGCGTTGCGAGCGTTTCAGTGCGCTGATATCGGAGAACACCGCGACGTAGTGGCTGATCTCGCCCAGTTCATCGTGGATCACCCGGATGCATTGCCACTGTGGGTAGATCTCGCCGCTCTTGCGCCGGTTCCACACCTCGCCGCTCCACGCGCCACGGTTTTGCAGGGCATTCCAAAGGCTGTCATAGAAGGTTTTATCGTGCCGCCCGGATTTCAGCATGCTCGGCGACTGACCGAGGATTTCCGCCTGGCTGTAGCCGGTGATGCGGGTAAAAGCCGGGTTGCAGTGGACGATATGCTGCTGCGCATCGGTCACCAGCACGCCTTCCTGAGTGGCATCGAATACCGCTGCGGCCTGGCGCAGGCTGTCTTCGTCCTTGCGCCGCTGGGTGATGTCGCTGGCGGTGCCGATCAGGCGCTCGGCCTGGCCATGCTCGTCGAACAGCAGGCGTCCGCGTGATTGAATCCAGCGGTAGCTGCCATCCTGGTGCCGCAGGCGATAGTTGACCTCATAGGGCGCGGGGTTGCGCGCGGCCAGGCGCTGCTCGAGGTTCTGCTCGAAAAGCCCGCGGTCATCCGGGTGCAGGCGCTGCAGCCACTGCTGCAGATCATCGCCCAGGGCCTTGGCCTGGAGGCCGAGTAGGGCGGTGTAACCCGGGGAGAAATACAACGTCTGGGTTTGCAGATCCCAGTCCCACATACCGTCTTTGGCCGCTTCCAGTGCCTGATGCAGGCGCTTCTCGCTGCGCTGCAAGGCTTGATGCGTCTGGCGCTGGTGTGCGTGGTGGGTGCGCAGCACGGCGTACAGCATGCCGGCGGTAAGCAGCACAAACGCCAGCCCCTTGAACAGTTGCGCGCGTTCCAGTTGCGGCAACGACAGGCCGAGGGCGACCAGCAAGCCGTCGCTGAACAGCACCCAGAGACCAGCGGCGAGCATATAGCTGAGAGTCAGGCGCCAAGCGCCTTGAGGTGCATTCATGGGGTTTAAGTCAGTCCTTTGTCTAAGACCGGCAGTATAGATGCTGATAAGGGGGCAACATTCTTATGCAAAAGACCAACTGGTTTTCTGATCCCGGTCAGGGATAATGGTCGGCGACGTGTGCTAAAAATCAGCGGCGTCTTTCCTTCTGCACGAGGCACACGATCCATGTGGTACAACGGTTTTCTTGACCTGTCGGTCTGGCAGTTGATCGCAGTCACCCTGCTGATGACGCACGTGACCATCGTCAGCGTCACGGTCTATCTGCACCGCTATTCGGCGCACCGCGCCCTTGAATTGCACCCGGCAATGAAACACTTCTTCCGTTTCTGGCTATGGCTGACCACGGCGCAGAACACCCGCGAATGGACCGCGATCCACCGCAAACACCACGCCAAATGCGAAACCGTCGATGACCCGCACAGCCCGGTGATCAAAGGCCTGAGCACCGTGTTGCGGACCGGTGCCGAGCTGTACGCCGAAGAGGCGAAGAACCCGGAAACCCTGCGTATCTACGGCAAGAACTGCCCGGAAGACTGGGTCGAGCGCAACCTCTACTCGCGTTTCCCCATGGCCGGTATCAGCCTGATGGCGGTGATCGACCTCGCGCTGTTCGGCGCAGCGGGCATCACCATCTGGGCGATCCAGATGATGTGGATTCCGGTATGGGCAGCAGGCGTGATCAACGGTCTCGGCCATGCCGTCGGCTATCGCAACTTCGAATGTCGCGATGCCGCGACTAATCTAGTGCCTTGGGGCATCCTGATCGGCGGTGAAGAACTGCATAACAACCACCACACTTACCCGAACTCCGCCAAGCTGTCGGTGAAGAAGTGGGAATTCGACATGGGCTGGTTCTGGATCAAGCTGTTCAGCATGCTCGGCCTGGCCAAGGTGCAGCGCGTTGCGCCCATCGCCCACCGGGTGGAAGGCAAGCGTAGCCTGGACATGGATACCGCCATGGCCATCCTTAACAACCGTTTTCAGATCATGGCGCAGTACCGCAAGCTGGTCATCGCGCCGCTGGTGCAGCAGGAGCTGGCCAAGGCCGATGCCTCGGTTCGTCACCACTTCCACCGCGCCAAGCGTCTGTTGTCGCGTGAGCCGAGCCTGCTCGACGAAGGCCACCAGGCGCGTATCCAGCGCATGCTGGAGCAGAGCCAGGCACTCAAGGTGATTTACGAAAAGCGTCTTGCCCTGCAGCAGATCTGGGTGAAAACCAGCGCCAATGGCCACGATATGCTTGAAGCGATCAAGCAGTGGGTCAATGACGCCGAAGCCAGCGGTATTCAGTCGCTGCGCGAGTTCGCCGAGCAGCTGAAAACCTATTCGCTGCGTCCGGCCGGGGCCGTCTAACAGCCTCCTGTGTTGCTCAAGCCCGCCACTCGGCGGGCTTTTTATTTCTGGCGTATGCTTCAGCCATTGCCCGGTAACTGAGTGCACTGGCGATGGCTATGGACGAAGTCAGCAGACAGCAGCTCGAACATGAAGAGTTGACCCTGGCGCTGTTGCACACCCGCGCTGAGGTAGCGCGTCTGCAGGAGCGCGAGCAGTTGTTCAGCACCTTGCTGGGCAGCGTCAATGCGGTACTCTGGGCGTTTGACTGGGATGCCCAGCGGGTGATCTACGTCAGCCCCGCCTATGAGCGAATCTTCGGCCGCTCCGCCGCACTGCTGCTGGGCGGCTATGAAGAGTGGCGCAACAGCATTTACCCCGATGACCTGGACTACGCCGCTGAAAGCTTCGCCAAAGTGCTGGAAACCGGCGCGGTCGAGGCTCGCGAATACCGCATCATCCGTGGTGACGGCCAGCTGCGTTGGCTCAGCGACAAGTGCTTTGTCAGCCGTGAAAGCGCGCCGGGTAAGCCGCATATCATCGTCGGCATCGCCGAAGACATCACCGAGAAGAAACAGCTCGAAGGCGAGCTACACCGCCTGGCCACTACCGATGTGCTGACCCAAAGCAGCAACCGCCGGCACTTCTTCGAATGCGCCCAGCGCGAGTTCGAACAAGCCCGCGAATACGCCAGTCCGCTGGCTTTTCTTCTGCTCGACCTCGACGATTTCAAACAGATCAACGACCGCTATGGCCACCAGATTGGCGATCAGGTGCTACAGCGCCTGGCCTACAGCGGTGCTACCACGTTGCGCCGTGGTGACCTGTTCGGCCGTATCGGCGGTGAGGAATTCGCCGCGCTGTTCCCACGCTGCGAGCCGGCACTGGCCGAGCAGATTGCCGAGCGCTTGCAGCGCGAGGTGCGCCGCCTGAGCTTCAATCATGAGGGTACGACCTTCGGGGTGACCCTGAGTTTGGGCCTGACCAGCTTGCGGCCTGACGATGTCAGCCTGGATGCCTTGTATGCGCGCGCCGATGCCGCGATGTATCGAGCCAAACGCCAGGGTAAAAACCAGGTCGTGGTTGATTGATCGCGCGCGCTGGTATGCCCGCGGATCGTCGTGCTGGCGATAACCCGCCTGTTTGCTTTTTGCCATAGGCAAAAAACCGCTTATTACCCTTTCAGCAGTCCTGCCTAAATTCCCTGTGGAACCTGGAAAACCTTGTAATAGAAGGCCTGGCGAGCTTTTTTAAGCCGCTGGCACAGTATCTGCGTAGGGCTCAGCGCATAACGGCCTGGATCATCGGCCGACAATAAAAATGAAGAGACCTGCGCCATGATTTGTACCTGTCCGCTGCTATGTCCTCATTTCCCAGTTCGCGATGACTGCCTTCACGCGCTCACCTGATTTTCTGTATTGCACGGCCGGCCCTGGCTGCGGCGCTCGTTTGCCTGCCTGGCCTGCAATACATCCCGAATTCGGTGCGCGCCTGCCACTTCATAGGCTGAAGACAGCACCCGCGCCGATGTGCAACCACACACAACTGGAGAACACATAATGAGAAAGACCTCCCTGGCCCTGGCCGTCGCTGCCAGCACCCTGGGCTTGTCCCTGAGCCAAGTCGCACACGCCGACTTTATTGGTGACAGCAAAGCCAGCCTCGAAGCGCGTAACTTCTACTACAACCGTGATTTCCGTGAAGACGCGGGCCAGCACAAGTCAGAAGAGTGGGCCCAAGGTTTTATCCTGCGCGCTGAGTCGGGCTTCACCGAAGGCACCGTCGGTTTCGGTCTCGACGCCATCGGCATGCTCGGATTTAAGCTGGACTCGGGAGATGGTACTGCAGGTAGTGGTCTGCTGGTTCCGGATAGCTCCTCCAAGGGCTCCCAAGACAACTACTCCGGTCTGGCTGTAGCTGCCAAGGCCAAGGTCTCCAAAAGCACCCTGCGCGTCGGCCAGATGCAGTTCAAGAACCAGGCGATCGCCTCCAGCGATAGCCGTTTGCTGCCGCAAATTTTCCGCGGCGGTAACCTGGTATCCCAGGAAATTGATGGTCTGACCCTGGATGCGGGTTACCTCGATGAGGTCAACAACCGCAACTCGCAAGACTATGAAGACATGGTGTTGAACACCTACTCCTTGAGCGGTATCAGCATTAAAGGTG
>JBIHZW010000129.1:0-9625 GCA_044240245.1 Pseudomonas sp.
ACTCTGATCATCAACACCACCGAGGGTCGCCAGTCCATCGCTGACTCCTACTCCATTCGTCGTAACGCTCTGCAGCACAAGATCTACTGCACCACCACCATTGCGGCGGGGCAGGCGATCTGTGAAGCGCTGAAGTTCGGTCCCGAGAAGACCGTGCGCCGGCTGCAGGATCTGCATGCAGGAATCAAGGCATGACCAAATACCCCATGACCGTCCAGGGCGCGCGCGCCCTGGAGGAAGAACACGCTCATCTGACCAAGGTGGTACGCCCCAAACTCAGTCAGGATATCGGCACCGCGCGCGAGCTCGGTGACCTCAAGGAAAACGCCGAATACCATGCCGCGCGCGAGCAGCAAGGCATGGTCGAGGCGCGTATCCGCGATATCGAAGGCCGTCTGCAGAATGCGGTGATCATCGATGTGACCAGTATCGAACACACCGGCAAGGTGATTTTCGGCACGACCGTCGAGATCGCCAACTGCGAAACCGATGAAAGCGTGATTTACCAGATCGTTGGTGAGGACGAGGCGGACATCCGGCAGCGCAAGATTTCCGTCGGTTCACCTATCGCCCGCGCCCTGATCGGCAAGAACGAAGGTGACGTGGTCGTGGTGCAGACCCCGAGCGGTGCGCTTGAGTATGAGATCGTCGAGGTTCGCCATCTCTAAGCCGGGCACTCGTGATGCCGGCGCAATCAGCTGGCTGCTGGCTCAGACGCTTTGGGTCGGCGGCCTCTGGTTGCTGAATTTTCTGCTGATACCGGCAATTGCCAAGATCGGCCTGGCCTCGTTGCTGGTCGAAGAAATCGGCAATACCCTGCGGCCGTTACTGGTTGGCCTGGCGGCGGTTTGCGCCGGATTGCAGGTGCTGGTGCTGATTCGTGCCGAACGCCTGGCAAGCCTGTGGCGTGATACCCGCGGGCAATTGCTATTGGTCGTAGTGGCGATGGCGGGCAGTTACTTTGCTGTGCGCCAACTGCTGCCAGAGGCTGAACTGTGGCTGATGTTCAGTTATCTGGTCATGGCCTTTTGCGGACTGTTGCTGGTTTTGCAGCCGCTGCCACAAAAGCTCAGGCACAGGCTCTAAGCAGTAAAATTGGGCAGGGTAGGTGGTTGCAAAGGCGCTGAACGCGCCTTGCAACGGCTGATAGATCAGCCGTGATGACGGTGAACGTTGGACAGGTTCTTGTTCACTTTCGGGTTCTTGCGGTAGATCAGCGCCATTTTGCCAATCACCTGAACCAGGTCGGCTTTGCTGGCTTTGCACAGTTCGTTGATGGCCGTTAGGCGGTCTTCACGCTCGGTGATGCGTATTTGCACTTTAATCAGTTCATGGTCGCCCAGTGCGCGTTCCAGTTCTGTCAGCACACCTTCGGTCAGACCGTTGTCAGCCACGATCAATACAGGCTTCAAATGGTGACCGATAGATTTGAATTGTTTCTTCTGCTCTTGAGTGAGCGGCATAATCTGATTCCTGCATTTAATCTGGTAAAAAACGGCGGTTAGTTTACCCGAGCGCCTTCGGGGCCGCCCAGATATTCATGCGTTGCACATTCGAGGTATTGCGTGGCCCGTTCCAAGACCAGTCAAGGTTGGCTGAAAGAGCATTTCAACGACCCCTACGTCAAAATGGCGCAGAAGGATGGCTATCGTTCGCGCGCCAGCTACAAGCTGCTGGAGATTCAGGAGAAGGATCGCATCCTCAGGCCTGGTATCACTGTAGTTGATCTGGGGGCCGCGCCTGGCGGCTGGTCGCAGGTCACCAGTCGGGTGATCGGTGACAAGGGGCGTTTGATCGCTTCAGATATCCTAGAGATGGACAGCATTCCTGACGTCACCTTTATCCAGGGCGACTTTACCGATGATGCGGTGTTTGCGCAGATTCTCGAAGCCATCGGCGAACACCCGGTAGACCTTGTGATTTCCGATATGGCCCCCAATATGAGTGGGGTAAGGGAATCTGATCAGCCGCGCGCGATGTACCTGTGCGAGCTGGCGCTGGATTTGTCGACTCGGGTGCTGCGCCCGGGTGGTGATTTTTTGATCAAGATTTTCCAGGGTGAAGGTTTCGATTTGTACCACAAGCAGGTGCGTCAGCTGTTCGACAAGGTGCAGATGCGCAAGCCGTTGTCCTCGCGTGACCGCTCCCGCGAGCAATATATGTTGGCGCGGGGCTTTCGCGGCCTCTGATAGCTTCAGGATTTACGGCGAATTGTGGTGGGGCTTTGCGGTCTCACAACAAATAAAGGGTTACAGACGGCGTCTGCCAGGGGTGGGCGTTGTGTAGTAAGTTAGATCGGTACATAACTGGTCGTCATGCGAAGCGCGCTTCGACACGTGGCCTGCTTCAGAGGGTAGCTAATTGAACGACATGGCAAAGAATCTGGTCCTGTGGCTGATCATCGCCGCCGTCTTGGTGACGGTGATGAATAATTTTTCCAGCCCCACTGAGTCGAACAAACTCAATTACTCGCAGTTTATCCAGCAGGTTCAGGATGGCGGCGTTAAGCGGGTTACGGTTGATGGTTTCATCATCAGCGGTACGCGTACCGATGGGTCATCGTTCGAGACCGTGCGTCCGGCGATTCAGGACAATGGCCTGATCAAGGACCTGATGGACAACAATGTCGAGATCGTCGGCAAGCAGCCTGAGCAGCAAAGCATCTGGACTCAGCTGCTGGTCGCCAGCTTCCCGATTCTGGTGATCATTGCCGTGTTCATGTTCTTTATGCGCCAGATGCAGGGCGGCGCGGGCGGCAAAGGCGGGCCGATGAGTTTCGGCAAGTCCAAGGCGCGCCTGCTCTCGGAAGATCAGGTCAAGACCACCTTCGCTGACGTCGCCGGTTGCGACGAGGCCAAGGAAGAAGTCAGCGAGCTGGTTGAATTCCTGCGTGATCCGGGCAAATTCCAGCGCCTGGGCGGGCGTATCCCGCGCGGCGTGCTGATGGTTGGCTCGCCAGGTACCGGTAAGACTCTGCTGGCCAAGGCGGTTGCCGGTGAAGCCAAGGTGCCGTTCTTTACCATTTCCGGTTCGGATTTCGTGGAAATGTTCGTCGGTGTCGGTGCATCCCGTGTGCGTGACATGTTCGAGCAGGCCAAGAAGCATGCTCCATGCATCATCTTTATCGACGAGATCGATGCTGTGGGTCGTCATCGTGGTGCTGGTATGGGTGGCGGTCACGACGAGCGTGAGCAGACCCTCAACCAGTTGCTGGTAGAGATGGACGGCTTTGAAATGAACGATGGCATCATCGTTATCGCAGCCACCAACCGTCCTGATGTGCTTGACCCTGCTTTGCTGCGCCCGGGCCGTTTCGACCGTCAGGTTGTGGTTGGTCTGCCGGATATCCGCGGCCGCGAGCAAATTCTTAAAGTGCATATGCGCAAAGTGCCCATGAGCGAAGACGTTGCTCCGGCAGTGATTGCGCGTGGTACGCCGGGCTTCTCCGGTGCCGACCTGGCCAACCTGGTCAACGAGGCATCGCTGTTCGCTGCTCGCGCCGGTAAGCGTGTGGTCGAAATGAAAGAGTTCGAGCTGGCCAAAGACAAGATCATGATGGGCGCCGAGCGCAAGACCATGGTCATGTCGGACAAGGAAAAGCTCAACACCGCATTCCATGAAGCCGGCCACGCGATTGTCGGGCGCCTGGTGCCTGAGCATGATCCGGTCTACAAGGTGTCGATCATTCCGCGCGGTCGCGCCCTGGGTGTGACCATGTTCCTCCCCGAGGAAGATCGTTACAGCCTGAGCAAGCGTGCGCTGACTAGTCAGATCTGCTCGCTGTTCGGCGGTCGTATCGCCGAAGAAATGACCCTGGGCTTCGATGGCGTCACTACTGGTGCGTCCAACGACATCATGCGCGCCACCCAGCTGGCCAAGAATATGGTCACCAAATGGGGCCTTTCGGAGAAGCTTGGTCCGATGATGTATGCCGAAGAAGAGGGCGAAGTGTTCCTTGGGCGCAGCATGGGCAGCAATCAAAGCAATGTTTCTGCCGATACCGCCAAGGTGATCGACCAGGAAGTACGCAGCATCATCGATGGCTGCTACAGCACGGCTCGTCGTCTGCTGGAAGAAAACCGCGACAAGCTGGATGCCATGGCGCAAGCGCTGATGAAGTATGAAACCATCGACGCCGAGCAGATCGAAGACATCATGAATGGTCTCGCGCCGCGTGAGCCGAAAGGCTGGCAGGGCGGCGACGACAACGGCACGCCGACTGCGCCAGTTGAAGTCGCTGAGTCCACAGAGAAGCCAATTGGTGGTCCAGCCGCCGAACTCTAAGGTTTTCCATGTCTGTTGCGCCAACCTTTGACCGGCTGTCCTGTGGCAGCCGGTTTCTTGATTTAAGTCGTCCGCAAGTGATGGGCATCCTCAACGTCACACCCGACTCCTTCTCCGATGGTGGGCGCTACGGTCAGCGTGATGCGGCTTTGCGCCATGCTGAGGCGATGCTGCAGGCGGGGGCGACACTGATTGATGTTGGTGGTGAGTCGACGCGTCCTGGTGCTCGCGCTGTTTCTCCGGTTGAAGAGCTGGAGCGGGTTGCACCGGTCGTCGAGGCCATTGCGCGCGAACTGGATGTGATTATTTCGGTGGACACCTCAACGCCTGCTGTCATCCGCGAAACAGCGCGGTTGGGCGCGGGCTTGATCAATGATGTGCGTTCATTGCAGCGTGATGGTGCGCTGGATGCGGCGGCGGATAGCGGTTTACCGGTGTGCCTGATGCATATGCGCGGCGAGCCCACCACCATGCAGCAGAACCCTCAGTACCCTGATGTCGTGGCAGAAGTGCGTGAGTTTCTGCTTGAGCGGCTGACGGCCTGCGCAGCGGTTGGGATTGGGGCTGAGCGCGTCATTCTTGACCCGGGTTTTGGTTTTGCGAAAACCCTGGAGCACAATCTGTCGCTGTTCAAACACCTGCAGGCGTTGCATGCGCTGGGTCGGCCTCTGCTGGTCGGGGTGTCGCGCAAGAGTATGATCGGCAAGGTGCTAGGGCATGAAGTGGGCGAGCGGCTATACGGCAGCCTGGCTTTGGCTGCGTTGGCGCTGAGCAAAGGCGCGCACATTCTGCGAGTGCACGATGTGGCGCAAACGGTTGATGTAGTACGGATGATCGCCGCGGTTGAAGCGGCCGAATAAGTTAGAAGGAATTGTGGGATGGGTAGAAAATATTTTGGTACTGACGGTATTCGTGGGCGTGTCGGTGAC
Organism: Pseudomonas sp.; assembly: GCA_044240245.1. GTDB lineage: Bacteria > Pseudomonadota > Gammaproteobacteria > Pseudomonadales > Pseudomonadaceae > Aquipseudomonas. The sequence continues at coordinate 5,214 of JBIHZW010000129.1, forward strand.
TTCCCTATTACCCCGGAATTCATGCTCAAACTCGGCTGGGCGGCCGGGATGGCGTTTCGCAAACAGGGCAAGTGCCGCATTCTGATCGGCAAGGACACGCGCATCTCCGGTTATATGTTCGAGTCTGCCTTGGAGGCGGGCCTGTCTGCTGCCGGCGCGGATGTGATGTTGCTCGGCCCAATGCCGACGCCGGCAATCGCCTACCTGACGCGTACCTTCCATGCTGAGGCTGGCATCGTTATCAGTGCCTCGCACAATCCCCATCACGATAACGGCATCAAGTTTTTTTCAGGGCAGGGCACCAAGCTGCCGGACGAAATCGAGCTGATGATCGAAGAGTTGCTTGATCAGCCGATGACGGTTGTTGAGTCCGAGCAGCTGGGCAAGGTCTCGCGAATCAATGATGCCGCCGGGCGCTATATCGAATTCTGCAAGAGCAGTGTGCCGAGCAGCACCGACTTTGCAGGGCTGAAAATCGTCGTCGATTGCGCCCATGGTGCGGCGTACAAGGTTGCGCCTAGTGTATTCCGCGAGTTGGGTGCGCAGGTCACTGTGCTTTCAGCGCAGCCTAATGGCTTGAATATCAATGACAACTGCGGCTCGACCCACGTCGAAGCGCTGCAGGCTGAGGTGCTAGCTCAGCAGGCTGATCTGGGCATCGCCTTTGATGGCGATGCGGATCGGGTGTTGATGGTCGATCACTCCGGCGCAGTGGTTGATGGTGATGAGTTGCTGTTTATCATTGCTCGCGATTTGCTGGAGCGCGGCAAGCTGCAGGGCGGTGTCGTCGGTACATTGATGAGTAACCTCGGGCTGGAGCTGGCGCTGGCTGATCTGGGCATACCGTTTGTGCGGGCCAAGGTTGGCGATCGTTACGTGATTGCTGAGTTGCTGTCGCGCAACTGGCAGTTGGGTGGTGAGAATTCGGGGCATCTGGTGTGTTTCCAGCACACCACTACCGGTGATGCAATTATCGCCGCGCTGCAGGTGTTGATGGCGCTCAAGCGCCGTGAGCAAACCCTGGGTGAGGCGCGTCTGGGTATGCAGAAGTGCCCGCAGGTGTTGGTGAACGTGCGCTTTGCTGGCGGTGTTGATCCTCTGGAGCATCCGGCTGTGCAGCAGGCCAGTGCGCGGGTAACCGAGCAGATGGCTGGCCGTGGGCGCGTGCTGCTGCGCAAATCCGGCACCGAGCCGTTGGTGCGCGTCATGGTTGAAGGCGATGATGAAGGTCAGGTGCGCGGCTATGCCGATGAATTGGCTAAAGTTGTTGCTGATGTATGTGCTTGATTCGGCTTGCCAGTCGGGTAGCTGTTGGGTAACATCTGCGCCCTCTTTGACCGACGAGGTAAAGCATGCGTCGCCCAATGGTTGCTGGTAACTGGAAAATGCACGGTACCCGCGCCAGCGTCGCAGAGCTGATCAACGGTCTCAATCAGCAGGTGTTGCCTGCTGATGTCGATGTAGCCGTTTTCCCGTCTTGTTTGCATCTGAGTCAGGTGGTGGATGGTCTGGCAGGCAAGGCTGTTTCGGTAGGCGCGCAAGATTGCGCAACCGAAGCGCAGCAAGGTGCTTTGACTGGTGAAGTGGCGGCAAGTCAGTTGCATGACGCGCACTGTTCGCTAGTGTTGGTTGGTCACTCAGAGCGTAGGTTGCTGCTGGGTGAGAGTGATGAAGTTGTGACGCGCAAGTTTGCTGCGGCGCAGTCTTCGGGCTTGCTCCCAGTGCTGTGTGTTGGTGAGACCCTGGCTCAGCGTGAAGCGGGGCAAACGCTTGAAGTGGTTGCAGCGCAGTTGTCTGCGGTGACTGATGCTTTGGGTGTTGAGGTGTTTGCCGCTGCAGTCATTGCTTATGAGCCGGTTTGGGCTATTGGCACCGGTTTGACTGCATCGCCTGCGCAAGCGCAGGAAGTGCATACGGCGATTCGCGCGCAGTTGGCGGCGAAAAGCCCTGAGTTGGCTGGCAAGGTAAGAATTCTTTATGGTGGCAGCGTCAAGGCCGCCAGTGCTGCCGAGTTGTTCGGTATGCCGGATATCGATGGGGGGCTTGTAGGTGGGGCCTCTTTGAATGCGGATGAGTTCGGTGCGATCTGTCGCGCCGCAGGAAGCTAAGAAATGCTGGATACAATCGTTGTTGTATTGCATCTGCTGGGCGCCATCGGTGTCGTGGTGCTGGTTTTGCTGCAGCAGGGTAAAGGCGCAGATGCAGGTGCCTCGTTTGGTGGTGGTGCTTCTTCTACCGTATTCGGTAGTCAAGGAAGTACTACCTTTCTGAGTCGAGTTACTGCTATACTCGCCACCGCTTTTTTCATGACTAGCTTGGGTTTAGCGTTCTTTGCTAAAGACAAAGCTGATGGTATGGCTCAGGTCGGTTTGCCTGATCCAGCAGTCTTGGAAGTGCAACAGGCTGCCCCAGCTGTTGAAGATGTACCTGTTCTTGATGCAGCTAAGCCGGCTATCGAAGCGGCGGACGTACCTCAGGCTCCAGAGCAGCAGTAACACGCAGTAAGTTGTACGCAACAAACGATTTTGCCGAGGTGGTGGAATTGGTAGACACGCTACCTTGAGGTGGTAGTGGCCATAGGCTGTAGGGGTTCGAGTCCCCTTCTCGGTACCAATTTTCAAGAAGGCCCGCTCGATGCGGGCCTTCTTGTTGCTGGAGCGTCGATTGACCCTGGTTAAGGTTCAGTCGTATAATCCGGCCCCAGCTTTGATGTGGGATTGAGCAGTAAGGTCGCTCCTCGGATGTTGAGTCCGAAGTTGGCTGGGTTAAACCAGCCCCCGCATTGAGTTGCAGAGGAGCCCCTTTTAAGGGGCTTTTTGCTAGCTGGGCGACAGCTTTGCCGGCCTTTAGAGGGCGGTTTGATGATGGGCGATTCGCCCATTTTTTATTTTTACAGCATGCGCGAGGGGTTCAGGTGTCGAGCAAGCTAGAACAGTTGCAGGCCTTGGTGGCCCCGGTAGTCGAGGCTCTTGGCTACCAATGTTGGGGTGTCGAGTTCCTGTCACAAGGGCGGCATTCTCTGCTGCGAATTTATATTGATAAACAGCCTGACGGCGTGTTGATCGAAGACTGTGAGATTGTCAGTCGGCAGATCAGCGGTGTTCTCGATGTCGAGGACCCGATCAGCGCTGAGTACACCCTTGAGGTGTCCTCGCCAGGTATGGATCGGCCGCTGTTCACCATTGAACAGTTCGCCAGCCATGCCGGTGAGCAAGTAAAGATCAAGCTGCGTTCGCCTTTTGAAGGTCGACGCAACTTCCAGGGCCTTCTGCGCGGTGTGGAAGAGCAGGACGTGGTAGTGCAGGTGGATGACCATGAATTCCTGTTGCCGATCGACATGATCGACAAGGCCAACATTATCCCCAGGTTTGATTGAGACGCGGATCCCCCGCAAGTGGCGCGGATAGCGCGGATCCAATGGATTGCGAAAGGCGAGGCGTACGATGAGCAAAGAAGTACTGCTGGTTGTTGAGTCGGTATCCAACGAAAAGGGCGTACCGGCTAGCGTAATTTTTGAGGCGTTGGAGCTGGCTTTGGCCACTGCTACCAAGAAGCGTTTTGAAGATGAAGTCGAGTTGCGTGTGGCGATCAATCGTCAGACCGGCAACTACGAAACATTCCGCTGCTGGACAGTGGTTGAAGAAGCTGACTTTGATGATCCTGCGCACCAGGTCACCACTGACATGCCGCGTGCAGTTGAAGCCAATGCAAAAGTTGGTGAAGTGCTGGAAGAGAAGATCGACTCCATCGAGTTCGGTCGTATTGCCGCGCAAACTGCCAAGCAAGTGATTGTGCAGAAAGTCCGCGAAGCTGAGCGTGCTCAGGTGGTCGAGGCTTATCGCGAGCGTCTGGGTGAAATCATCTCCGGCACTGTGAAGAAAGTTACCCGTGACAGCGTGATCGTTGATCTGGGTAACAACGCAGAAGCCATGCTGGCTCGCGAAGACATCATCTCCCGCGAAACTTTCCGTGTTGGTGTGCGTCTGCGCGCCCTGCTCAAGGAAATCCGTACCGAGAACCGCGGCCCACAGCTGATCCTTTCGCGCACCGCGCCGGAAATGCTGATCGAGCTGTTCCGCATCGAAGTCCCGGAAATCGCTGAAGAGCTGATTGAAGTCATGGGCGCGTCCCGTGATCCAGGTTCGCGCGCCAAGCTGGCTGTGCGTTCCAAAGACAAGCGCATCGACCCGCAGGGTGCCTGTATTGGTATGCGCGGTTCGCGCGTGCAGGCGGTCTCCGGTGAGTTGGCGGGTGAGCGTGTGGATATCGTGCTGTGGGATGACAATCCTGCCCAGTTCGTAATCAACGCCATGTCGCCTGCTGAAGTGGCCGCCATTATTGTTGACGAAGATGCCCACGCCATGGACATCGCCGTTGGCGCAGACAACCTTGCTCAGGCCATTGGCCGCGGC